>CBDVEF010000021.1:0-10833 GCA_965372935.1 uncultured bacterium
TTCTTATTCGCTATAAATCCCCTCTCTGGTATTTCCATCCTTATAAAATAGATACCCTGTTGTAATTTTTTTCCTTTTTCGTCCTTGCCATCCCATTCTATTATTTTTTTCCCTTTGTTGAGTTTCTCATTATGTAATTTTCTAACCTGTCTGCCACATATATCATAAACAATAAGGGATACATAAGCGTTGTTTTCAGTTGAGAACATAATGTATGTTATATTTCTCATTGGGCTAAGATATACAATAAGATTGTTCTTGAAAGGAGAATTGTAAAATTTTATCTCCTTTTTTCCTGCTATGTTATCAGCTGATATATTAATATCATCTATATATATTCCTTCTACCTGGTCGTTATAATCAGACTTAAAACAGAAATATAATTGGATTTCTTCACCCATTGAAAGATAAGAAAGGTCGTAATTTTCCTGTAACCAATCATTCCCGATATTGAGTAATGAATCGGAAAGAGCTCCGCCACTTCCTATATAATCAAGTGTGTCAGATGTAGATTGTCGTTTAATAACAACATAAAGTCCATCACAACCGTAGTTTGTAAACTCATACCAGTGCCAGAATGTAAGATGTGAATTCGTGGCTACACTGAATGGAATACTCATCAGGTAATCATGTGAGTTTGATTCATAAAGGTGAAATAGTTCAAGACCACAATACCAGCTATAATCACCGGAATGTTTTCTATAGGAAGAAAGATGCCAGTTATCGTGTGAACCTGCATGAGACCATTTTGTTGTATCTGATTCCATGTCATCAGAGAAACCTAAATATCCTATGGATATAAGAAGAGAATCCAGGAATGAAAAACCCTCGACTGTTGATATGTTATAGTTTATTCTTGCGAAGTATGGATCAGGGCAGGATGATGAAATATTGAATAAAAGAGTGCCTGTTACCAGACTCTCCGGAAAGATAGTTGCCCAGGATGGAGAGACCCCTCCTGTTAATGATATATAAGGATCATTAGAGGAGAAGTTGCAGTTAACATCATATCCATATCCGTATCCTTCATTCATAAGAGAATAGTAAAGGGTAATATTTTCACCTGGTTCAAGAATACCGTTGTTATTTTCATCATAAATACTGTCATAGTTTATAGAAAGAATAGGTTTTGCAATAATTTCATTTGCAAAGCTATTCCAGTTGCCCTGGGGGGAGGTTACAGAAAAATCAAGTTTAGCAACATCACCGTTTTCTGTATATGACAAAGCGGAAATAGCAAATGTGCAAAGCACGGTACTTTCCGGTTCTATAGTTCCTGTATATTCTTCTATACTATCGATTAGTGTTACAAATGTATCTTCAGAGATTAGTTTAATTATCGGATTTGTTAACGATGCTGTTCCATAATTCTTCATATCTACTAAAATATATGTACTCTCTCCCGGATTTAGCAAGCCATCATTATTGCCAGAAATATTATCTTGAATGGAATGATTGTTGTATGCAAGATAAGAACCTGTTAATTTTGTATATAGTGAATCGATATAAGGTAAAAAATTGCCGGCTGTTACAGTCAGTTTTACCATTCCCGGTGATATAATAGTGATATCTGTTTTGAATTCACCGAGTTCGTTTGTATATCCCCTTTTGTAAAGCTCGGATCCCTTTAAGAAACATACAAGAGCATCTTTAATGGGTGTTCCTGTACCATCTCTCACTACAACGGCTATATTCATACCGTTTTGGAGTGTATCAGGGCAATATATAGAAAGAAGTTTCGGAGTATCTGTCCATATAGGCATTTCCGGATCACCAAGAAGATTCAACTGATATTGATGCCATCTATATACATTTTCCTGTCTTGACCTTGGTATATAATAGACTTTATCCATAGCAAGTGTATAGCCGATATTTTTTATTCCATTGCATAAAAGCATATCATAAAATGTAGCATCAAATCTGTCTGAGTATCCGTAGCAGGGGTTGCCTGGTGAGCCCCATCCGTATCTGGAATTTCCTATAAATGCAACACCTCCACCATTCGGATTATTAATATAGTGCTCGCTTATAGCATCATAATCGAATGCATTTGACCAGCAACCGATGGAATAGAAAATGCCTTGTTTGTTTCCGTTTGTAAGATTATCCATGTCGGTTCTATCTAAATCGTCCGGACCTATGCACATTGCAGTATACCATGCATGACCATTGTGATTAAGCAAATTCTGTCCTGCATTTATTGCAGCCATTACAGTACTATGGTTTTCATTTCCCAGGGATTGATAAAGCTTTGTAATATTAAACCTGTCAGGGACATAAAGACTGTCTATCATATTTTTAGCTATTCCTGCATCCGTGTAAGGATCCCACCATAGAATCATTGCAAAGAAGAGTATATTCAATTCATAATTTACAGGTGGATCCATCTCGTATATCAAAATTTTATTGACGAATGTGTTTACATCCGTAATTGATGAAGCCGGAACCCTTCCAACGAATACATCGGGGTACAGATCAATCGAATCTGCAATCTCTCCATAAGGTCCCGTTCCGTTATAATTCCAATTACCATCAAGGTCGGCATAATAGATGTCAGCATGAAGACTGTCTTCATCGGCAGGTTGATAACCCGCTTCACTTGCCATTGCAAAAGCAATCCTCGATGGGATAATATCCGTATCACCGCCTAAAAGAATCCATATAGTTCCCCAGTTAAGATGAGCATCCTTTATAAAATTTCTTATCTTTTCCTGATTGTCGATTCCCGGACAGTTTGCATAGATAGAGTCTGTTGTTACAATCCTGGCATTAATGCCTTTCTGTTTTTTCCAATCACAGAGTGGTTGGAAGTGAGAGGAGAATGCACTTGATGTTATAATAATATAATCTATTGTAGAATCAGAATCAATGGTAGTAAACGGATCATAAATCATTTTGAAATTTTCACATATAGCATTTATACCTTTAATAAGTGTATGTTTTGCTGTTTCAGAAATTCTTTTTATTTTTTCACTCTTTTTACCATTTCTATAATTTATCTTGAATGTTAATTCGCTTATTTCTTTAAGTTTACCTTCTTCAGGAATATACTGGTAGGGATAAAAATTGATACTGACAATTCTGTATCCACTTAAATTCCCGCTGGAACCTATCTCTATACATCTAAAAGGAAAGGGTTTTCTACTGTTGTAAATCAATTCGTTTTTATCTACCCAGGGAGCAGGCTTAAAATCAATAATTGGCGTTTTAAGTATGGCAGGTTTCTGAACAGGGAAGATGTTAAATTTTCCCTCAAGAGTCTTTTCTGTTTTACTAATAATTTCAATCCCTGTAATAATAGCATCCGGAGGAATTAAATAGTGTTTTGTAATAACAGGTAATTGAGGATAACCGGGGGTTGAGGTAAAATCTGTCCCTTTTATTTTTATTACATCATATCCGTTAGTTTTGGATAAAAAGGCAGGTGTGTCAAATTGAATTGTCTCTATCAGAGCAGCTTGAGAGAATGATAAAAACAGAACGGATAAGAGACAAATAAGCAAAAAGTTTCTCATAATATCTCCTTTTGTTATTATGTAGTTATATAAATATTCAATATTTCAAAATTCATAACTATATTAAGATAAAACCTTTTTGTATTTAAGTCAACAAGAGAATTAGGGCAGATAACTATCTGCCCCTACAATGTCAATTTACAGTTAACAATTTACGATTCACAAAAATGAACATGTCATTGTGAACGAAGTGAAGCAATCCCACAAGAATGAATTTAGATTGCTTCGTCGTTTCACTCCTCGCAATGACAATGATGGGCTTAGTGAAATAAACATAAGAGGGAGAAAATAACCATGAAAGGAGTGTAGATTCCTGCTTTCGCAGGAATGACAAAGAGGGGATGCAGGAATATCAGAGAGGGGAAAGGGAAGAAGGGGGATTAGGGCGTATAATTATACGCCCCTACAATTTACAATTTACGATTTTTAGACTTGTTACTTGTAACTGACATATGTCAATACCTATCTGCAATTAAATAGAATTACCTTATTGACAATCATCATCATTTCTGTTTTTATTTATAAAACAGGAGGTTGTATGTTTAAAAAGATATTAGTATTGTTATTTTTATTAGGTTCGTTAAATTTGTATGCATCAAACAAGATGCTTGTAAGAATCTATACTGATGATTATAGAAATCTTAAAACTATTGATTTGAAATCAATTGATATTGCAGGAAGGAAATATAGTGAGTATTTTGATGTTGTCGTTACAGCTGAAGAATATTGTAAGATAACAGCAAGCAGATTAAGGAGTGAAGTTATATCTGATGATATTGTTAAATTAAAAGAGGAATATCGTGCTAATTATCATAGTTATGATGAAGTTACGGATATTTTAAGAAATTTAGCATCTACTTATTCCTCAATTTGTAAACTTGATTCAATCGGACAAAGTTATGAGGGAAGATGGGTATATGCTCTTAAAATTTCCGACAATCCTGATTTAGAGGATTCTACGGAACCGGGCATACTTTTTGATGCATTACATCATGCAAGAGAATGGGCAACAATAGAAGCTATTCTTTTCTATGCCGATACGCTTACAAAAGGTTATGTTAATGATCCTGTAATAACGGATTTGATCAATAATAATGAAATTTGGTTAATTCCTATTGTCAATGTGGACGGATATGTTTATGATTATCCCGGTCAGAATATGTGGAGGAAAAACAGAAAACCATTTCTTGGGGTAATAGGGACAGATCCGAATAGAAATTACAATGGATGTTTAAACGGGGATCCTTATGGAGATTGGTGTTCTGTTCCCTCGGGTGGATCGATGTCAAATAGTCCGAGTAGTAATGTGTTTTGCGGAGCTTATTCGGGATTTGCTGATGTAGTTCAAGCTATGATGGAATTTCATAGAACACATGATATCAATGTAAATATTACATATCACAGTTATGCTGAAGAGATAATATGGCCATGGGCATATAACACATCGACAACCCACCAGCAAACACCGGATAGTATAGTATATGAAAATATTGCAAATGAAATGGCATCAAGAATACAACGAGTCGGTGGGGGAAACTATGTGGCCAGCGGAAGTTTGTATCCGAATACAGGAACTACAAGAAGCTGGGTATATGGTTATCACCACTACTTAAAAGGGACATCCTGCCTGTCATATACTATTGAAATCGGGACGGCATTTTATCAATCCGTTTCGGATCTTGATTTTATATCCAGAGAAAATTGGGAAGGAGCCCTTTACTTAGCCCAAAGAGCGGATAGTATAAGAGAATTTGTTCTTGCTGATGTTCCCTCACCTTTTATATCTACTCAAGATAGTGTTACATCGGATACGGTTATTGTAAACTGGTCTCCCGTTGAGCCTGAGTGGAATCACCCTGATATGTGGGAATTAGAACAGCTTGAAGATTATTCCTATTCGATTGATAATATGGAATCAGGAACAGGTAATTGGATTATAAGCGGTTTCAGTCAAAATTCTACAAGACACTATAGTGGTACTTATAGTCTATATTCAGGTTCTGGGAATAATATTGCCAATGTAGCAATGACAAAACATCCCTATCTTGTAGGTGAAGGAGATTCTTTATCATTCTGGTGTTGGTATGATCTTGAAAGCAATTATGATGTAAGTGTTGTTGAAATTTCAACAGATAAGAAAGAATGGATACAGATGGATGAGAGATATTCGGGTATATCAGGCGGTTGGACAAATATGAAGTATGATCTTTCTAATTGGGCAGATAACGCTGTTTATATCAGATTTAGAACCGTAACGGATGGCAATGTACTCAATGAGGGTTTTTATATTGATGATGTTTACCCTGTTGCTTCTTTCGACAGTATTTATACCATATCTTCAACAATTACGGATACATTTTATACAGTATCCGGATTATCCAATGGGGAATACTATTTTAGAGTAAGAGGATATAATACGAGAGGATGGGGAAATTACAGTAATATTGTCAATACTATAGTTGATAATCAGGGTATTAAAAACAGGGATGATGGTAAAAATTATTTATTTGTAGATGTTAAAAATAATTTGAGAAATGTAATTGTACATTATTCTTTATTTGCAAATACAAATATTGAAATTGATGTGTTTGATGTTTCGGGTAGGATGATTAAATGTATAAGAAGATACGGTAAAAAGGGCAATCATCAATTAAATGTAGATATTGAAAAAAGTGGTGTTTTCTTTATTAAGGTAAGAGTAGCAAATAAGGAAATTATCAGGAAAGTTGTGGTTTTAAAATAATATTTAAATAATTATAGCCCCATTAGAGGAATCTAATGGGGTAGGGATTAGAAGATTGAAACAGACGAGTGACTTAATATTTCAATCTTAAAAGGAGGAAGGATTCAATCATTAATCCATATATTATAGACATTTTGTATTGCAAAATGGTTTACATATTTTCTAAAGGAAAATATAAGCAAGGGGAGAGGAAGGGAGAAGGAGACAATTTTGGTGCCAGGCACTTTTTTTTCTCCAAATTTATCAAAGGAAAGGAAGTTTGTTTATGATAATTCAAAAATGTACAGGAATTACAATTGAAATAAAAATCTAAGCCCTTGTTCTTTATTTTAAAATCTTATCTATTTTTGTAAATGTGTTATGTATAGTGCCTCCGTGTGTTGCTAATGAAAAAAAATATTTGGTCGATTTTAAATCTAATTTCTTAATAAAATTCTTTACGGGAATTGGAACAATCATTCCATAAATCGGGGAAACAAAACCCACTGTTATATGCCATTGCATTTATGCCTTTTAACCTTTCTCAATTCTTTCATGATTTTATTAAAAAGGGGTAAGACTGCCTATATAACATTTTATTGAGTATGTTTCGAAAATATTTTTTATCTCCTCCATCCTTTCCAAACTTGGTGATTTTACGGCTTTATAAGTATATTTCATTCCAAGCAATTCATACTTTGTTGAGCCAAGATGATGAATCGGCAATATGTTAACCTCTTCTTTCCCTATCTTTCTTATGAACTTTGCAGTTGCAGTGATATTTTCCACCGAATCATTAAATTTAGGTATTATAGGCATCCTGAATATCATACGATAATTTCCACGCGAAGCGATTCTTTTAGCATTTTCTAAAATCAATTTGTTTGATACACCTGTCCCTTTTTTGTGAACCTCTGGGTCCATATGTTTGATATCAAAAAATATCCAGTCAATGTAGTTTAATACTTTCTCATAAGACTTCCATGAAACATACCCGCATGTTTCTAATCCTGTATGGATGTAAGAATCATAGCAACTTTTAAGAATTTCTGTAGTAAATTTGGGTTGAAACATGGGTTCACCTCCAGATAGAGTTACCCCACCTCCAGAACCCCAGTACTGTCTGTCCCTTTGAATTTTCTTAACGAGTTCCCCGACCGTTAAATAGAAGCCTGATACTCTCAAAGCACTATGATCACATTCCTCTACACATTTAAAAGTTTCACACTCGCTGCATTTCACTCTATCAATCGTTATGAAATCACCCTTATTTTTAAAAGATATGGAACCGGTTGGGCACGCATCAATACAGGCATAGTCTTTCACACATTCTGTTTTGTAATACATAATCTCTGGGTGGGATATAATTCCCTCTGGATTGGAACACCATCTACAATGTAATGGGCAGCCTTTTAGAAAAATTAGTGTCCTGCAACCTGGCCCATCGTGAACCGAATATCCCTGTATATCAAACAATAGACCTTTTTCATCCATCAAAGTCTTTCCTCCATGTGAAGTTTTTACAGGTTTTTGCCAACAGATCCGGGTAGGCCAATGTCTTGTCCATACACATTCCAAGAAATTCTTCTTTTGGTGTATAGTGTTTACAGAACTTGCACTTTTTCGCAGGTTTAAAGTCGTTACATATCTCTTTGTCAGCCATTTCCATCTCTTTATTCAGAGAGCAAAGTCCTTTAAAAATATCTATCGCAAGGTATTTCTCACAATCATGGCATTTGTTCTTTTTCATAATAATCTCCTATATTAAATCTTCATACTCTGTTCTGGCGATGACCTCATCTTGAATTTGTTTGCCAAGTTCAACCCAATACTGGGTGAATCCAGCTACCCTTACCATAAGACCTCTATATTTATCTGGATGAGATTGAGCATCTTTTAGCATTCTTGAGTCAACTACATTGAATTGGATATGAAAAGCGCCTTTTCTTAGGTATGCTCTAATAAGTTCAAGGAACTTTCTTGCACCTTCTCGCCCTTTTACAACGGAAGGATGGAGCTTTATATTCAGTTGCGAGTTTTGTGATTTAGAATGATCCCAGCCAGTTGCAGAATTAAACAATGCATATGGACCATTTCTATCAGTTCCCGGATATGCCGAAACTGATGCATCTGCAAATGTAGTTTCAGATAGCCGTCCATCGGGTGTTGCCTTAGTGACTGCTCCCATAGGTCCATGGGTAGAAACTGATATTTGACAAGCATATAACGGTTTATCGTATAACGATCTATAATTATGACACATCGAGCAAAACCATGATTCCCATTCCCAGAATATTTCATCTACATACGGGTTATCGTTTCCATACTTCGGTGCATTCAGGCATAATTTATGGATTTTTGCCCACCTCTTATAATCAAAAGTCCTTTTCTGTTCAATTAGAGAGTATGAACCTGCTTCTTCTGCCGTCTTATAACCAAAGTTATGCCTTATTGCATCTCTCAGTTCATCAAGTGTGAAGTTCTTTTTTTCATAAACATTCATCTTAAGTGAGGATAAGGAATTGGATAAATTGACTCCTCCACATACCTCAACATTGAAGGTAGTGTTATATCGAGATCCCATTTGTCCAATATCCTTTCCTTTTTCTAAGCAGTCTGGTTTCAACATAGAATTAATGATAGGGGGTGTGATTTTTCTCCATGCATCGTGCTGTATATTATTGCACAAACAGAGTACTTTAACCGTTTCACTAAAATATTGTTTAAATGCTTCCCAAACCTCTTCGTATCGTTCAAGTTTATACCCATGTGATGGAAAAACTCTCTCTTTTGTCTTTTGGTCTATTCCATCAAATAAGACTAATTCCAGAACTTTGGGTGTTGATATGAAATGTACACCTACACTGGTAGCAGTGCCTGCACCACCTGGAATCCAATATGTCTTCCCATCCAGTTTAATCGGTGCCCAGGTTCCTGCAGATGTCTCTAAACATCCGCCGATTGACCACGCACGTGCTTCCTCCAGAAACATCCCCTCTGATTTGTAGTTATTCATTATGAAATTCATAGCTGTCTGATTGCTTACCCATGCGGGGTAACCCGTTCCTATTTTGGTACATTCTATACCTTTCATCAGGAATGCTTCTGGTGTCTTTTCATCATAGAGCAGGGTTAATGTAGGTTGTGGAGTTGCACAGGTCATCCCAGATTCCAGTATCAATAGCTCTAACTCGTTTGCAGCACTCTGTCCGTCTTTAGTGAGACCGCCAATACATAGATTATTGAAGGTATTTCCCGACAAAACTCCTCCAACTACGCCCATAGAAGCAAAGCAATCCAGCTCTGTAAATTTCATTCTCATACACTCTAATAACTCTATAGTTTTTGCTTTATCTAGTTTGTCCTCATTCATATCCTTTTTCCACCATGGATATAGTATCTGTCCCAGTCTTCCAGGAGACAGCCCTGAAATACAATCCTCGTTCAACACAGCTATGTGAAATATCCAGCAGAGTTGCAACGCATCGTGGAATGTCCTTGGTGGTTTGGAAGATAGCCATTCTAATCTCTCGGCAATTTCCATATACTCTTTCTTCTGCTTTATCTCTTCTTCGTTATCTACCAGCCTCTTGGCCTCGATGGCATAATTCAATATCCAGGTCTTTATTCCTTCCAATGCTATTATGACGGCTTTATAAAAATACAGTCTATCTATATCAGGGTATCCTGCGACTTGCTCTATTTTCTTCTTACAAAAATTTATTATCCCATCAATACCATACTTAAGCGGATAATAGTAATTGATAACCTCTCGTCCTTGTGGAAGTGTATATCCCGAATCAAACATGCATACGACAGACCTCATAATAGCTTCTTTTTCATTGTATTCTGGAACCATCTGTTCATATTTATGTCCTATATCGTCCACGGATTTATCTTTCCAGAGTTTTGCAATTTCTACAAGTATTGGAAGTTCCTCTTTTCTTAATCCAAATTTACCTGCAATCGAAAGGACATCACCAACGCTTTCTGTTACATTGCCCCCTCCTTTTCCCCACTTAGTCACTGTATCAGAACTCAGTTTTCCCGCTTCTAATGCTTCTTTATATAGCTTGTTTTCAGTAGTCATATAATATGATTCAGATAGCCATGGCATAGGATAAGAGCCTCTCATATAATGTGCCTTCCCCATTACTAATAGTTCTTGTGGAAAAATTGCAGGTGTCAGATGTGAGAATGCACATTTCAGAGATTCTGCCCTTTTTATAATGAGTATCTCACCTTCCAGTTCAAACCATTTGCGAGTGTACCAATACGGAAACTCCATAGTAGCAGATGACTTCGTATCAAAGTACAGGTCTTTTATTTTCTTAACTCTGGAACAGGGTTCTTTTTTGATTTCTCTTCCTGTAAGTTTGGCTGATGGTTTTTTCCCATAGTGATAAAAAAGACCAAAATCTTTAGTCTTATCCATCCTCTTTCGATTTGTTATCCCTTTCTTTTTTTCCA
This sequence comes from uncultured bacterium, assembly GCA_965372935.1. Taxonomy (GTDB): domain Bacteria; phylum Hydrothermota; class 32-111; order QNBC01; family QNBC01; genus JAGLYS01. The sequence goes on from CBDVEF010000021.1 coordinate 10,708, forward strand.
TAAATCACCTCCTACTCGTTGTTCTTTTTTTATTCACTACTTACTTCCTTTCTAAATTATCCGAAGGACTAATGTCAATGGTAAAATAAAAATACATAAAAGAGGCAAAGTAAAAGTGCAGAGTAT
>CBDVEF010000022.1:0-10729 GCA_965372935.1 uncultured bacterium
TGGTGGTATAGGTATTATTGATTTAATAAAAACAAGTTGGATAATTGATTTTATTATTTTTATTGCTATCTATTCTCTTGGTATGATCATTGAAAGATTGTGGTCATTATATACAATCAAAGGTAAAAATGATAAATTTATAAAAACAGTGATTAATCTGCTGAATGAAGGGAATATTGAGCAAGCAAAATATGTTTGTGAGCAAAAAAGATCTCCAGTTGCGAAGGTATTATATAGTGGTATTTCTAATTTTGATGCTGTTCCGGAAAGTGTTAATATGATTCTTGAAAATACGATCGATACTGAAAAGAGAAAAATGGAACGAGGTGTAGATGCAATAGGTTTAATGACTTATATTGCTCCATTGTTAGGCTTATTGGGTTCAATAATCGGTATTATTTCTGTTTTAACGGGAACTGTTAATGCTATTGAAGGTAGTACGAATATTCTTATGGGAGGCGTTGCAGAATCGTTGGTAAGTGTTGTATTGGGTATTAGCATTGCAATTATATGTGCTATTGCATATAGTGGATTCAAAAGTAGAGTAAATGATATAATTGCAGATCTTAAACAATCAGCAAGATATTATCTATCCTTTATTAAAGGGGAAATAAATATTGCATAAAATTGGAATTATAAATTTATATATCTTACTTATTATATTTTTATTACCTATTTTTACTTTTTCTCATACGGAAAGAGTAGATAATGGTGAGTTAGATTTAAGTGTTTATAAAAATTATACTAAAATTAGAATTAAAAATTTTCATATTTTTGGTGGTTATGGAGAACCTGAATTACCTTATAGAGATCTTATTGTAAGAACTGATAATATTAATTTTGCTGAATCATTTAAGTGTCGTGTTATCGATTCAATTGTTTATAAAAACATAAAATTAACTCCGGCGCAAAGAGCTTTACCAATAAGTTCAAAAAAAACAGGAACCGGGTTCTTATATAATGATAGTTCATATAACATTGATGGATATTTACCTGAGAATCTGATTGAAATGAAAGGTATAGGGAAAATAAGGGGTAAAATATATGCAAAAATAATATTTTCGCCTTTTAGATATTATCCAAAGGAAAATAAACTGATATATTATAAAACAGTCGAGTTTGAATCACCGGAAGAATTTAATCTTATTAATGATTTCATAGAAAGAGCAAATTCTGATAAAGGTATATTGTATATTACCGATACTATCTATAAAAACGCATTTGATACATTGTTATTATTAAAAAAGATCGAAGGGTATAATCCAATTATTCGTACTACTCAATTCATATACAATAATTATAGTGGAAATGATAATCCTGATAGAATAAGGAATTATATTAAAACACTTGTAGATTCCGGTATATTGTATATTGTACTTGCAGGGGATATTAATACTATACCTACAAGATATGCTTATGCTATGGAAAGTGGTGGTGGTTCATGGCAAGATAATATACCTACTGATTATTATTATGGGGATATCGATGGTAACTGGAATGCAAATGTTAATTCAGTTTATGGGGAAATAGAAGATAGTATTGATATGTTACCAGATTTTTATATAGGAAGACTATCTTTTAATAGTATTACGGAATTGAATGATATTATAAATAAGATACATATATTTGAAAAAGGGGATTATTCGATTACTAATTGCAAAATACTTTCAAATGCAGGTATGCTTGACCCATATACGGATGCCTCTGTTGGTCTTGATACGATTCTTTCTTATGTTCCCGATTACTTCCAGAAATCTGCATTGTATGATAATAGTACCAATAATGTTTATTTAGGGGAATTCATGGATTCCTTAAATAGTGGTTTTAATTATCTGATTCATTCAAATCATGGTTCTACACAAGGTTTTAGTGTTGGGCAAAATTTCTTTTCTAATGATGATGCAGATATGTTGAATAATGTCAATAATATTCCTAATATCACATATACTATTTCATGTATTAGTGCAGCGTATGATGAAGATTGTCTTGCTGAACATTTTCTTAAAGCACCAAATGGAGGAGGATATTATATCGGGAATGCACGATATGGATGGTATATAGGATATTATTCCGGTGCCAGTGCAAGTGATATAATGCAGCAAGCATTCTTTGAGGATTTGTTTAATGGTGATGAATATACAATAGGTGAACTTATATCTCTGATTAGACTAAAATATGCTCCATCTGCTTCAATGGAAAATTGTTATAGATGGATGGAATATAATCTTGTCTTAATGGGAGACCCCAGTTCATATATGAGAACAAAACCTCTTAAAAATTTTATTGTAAATTATGATTCTATTCTTCATTTGGGAGTAAATGTTATAGAGGTAGAAGTAAGGGATGAAGATAAACCTATAGAATCTGCTATTGTAACTGTGTTTAAATCTGATTCGCTACTTGTTAAAGGTATTACAAATATTTCAGGAAAGACTTTTTTGTCCTTTATTTCAGAGGAAAATGACACATTGAATATTAATGTGTTTAAGAGTAATTTTCGTTTATATAGCAATAAATTAATTCCCGGCAATAAGGAACTTCAGTATCTTGAGTCATATATTATTGATAATAATGATAGCAATTTTAACCCCGGCGAAACGGATACAATTGCAATAATAGTAAAGAATTATAATGATTCAACATTTTATAATCTGAACTTCATTCTGAATTGCAATGATTCATTCGTTTCTGTAAATGATACTATTGTTTTTATCGATCAGATAGATCCGTATATGCTTGATACACTATATTACGAAATAAATATATCGGATTCAATTCTGTATGATTATCTGTTTTACACTGTCTTTAAATGTAATGGAGAAATGTTAAAGGATTCGATTCCCTTTTTTGTTCTTAAAGGAAAAACCGAAGTATGTCGAAAGTCTTATTCTATCAATACAATACCTGTTTCAGTAGGGCTTACTGTTAAAAACACCGGTAACGGATATATTGAATCGGAATACTTGCATTTTATTCCTGTTGACAATGAAATTACAATAACACCGGATAGTCTATTAATTGAAAATCTTTATCCTGAGGATTCAATATATCTGAATATAAACATCGATACAATATCATCAGTCAATGAGAATTCAATTCTAAGAGTATGTATACCAGAATATAATGATACGCTTTATCTTATTTATAATTGGAATAATTTCTATGAAAATGTTAGCAATCTAAATCCTCCCGGATGGGAAATGTATGGAATGGGACATATTTCAAGTACCAGGTATTATTCCCCCTTTTACAGTTTTCATTTTGGTTATCCTGGCGATTCTCTTGGATTCTATGCAAATGATTCGATAATTTCCCCCTTGATTATATCAACGGGAGAAATGACAATGAAATATAATACATGGTATGACCTTCAGGCAGGATGGGATTTCGCTATTGTCTTTATCGGGAGAGAGAATGATTGGAGTATTTTGGATTCATATTCCGGTGTTACTCCTAATTGGATTGCAAAACAATATTTGATAAATAAAGTTCCACCCGGCGATAGTTTTAGATTGAAATTTGTTATATCATCATATAACGAAACAGGTTATGAGGGTTGGTACTTTGATGATATAAAATTATTTAGTTCTGATATTACCGGGATTGAAAATATTCCAATAAGAAGAAATAATGTTGAGGCATTTAAAATCGTAAATAGGATTGCCCATAATGATGTGAATCTTGTTATTACAGGAAGCTTTAAAGTGAATGATATATCTATATACAATATTAGTGGAAGAAAGCTAAGAGTAAAGAAAGTGATGGATAACGGGAATTATATAGCTATCGATATAAAACATTTTCATAAAGGTTTATATATAATAAAGTATAAAAATAAGTTTGAAAAATTTATAAAGATATGAAAAGAGGGGTCATCCTGTAGAGGCACGACCCCTGCGTTATTATTTAAGATTATTTTCTAAAACTTTTGCCAATCTCATTATTCCAGTATCTATCTGTTCAAGAGTTGGGTAAGAAAAATTCAACCTTAATGAATTGTATTGAGGATTTTCCCCATAAAATGCAGATCCGGTTACATAAGCGACATTTTGTTTAATCGCTTCATAAAACATATTTTCGGTATTTACATTATCAGGACATGTAACCCAAAGGAACAAACCACCGTCAGGTTTTGTCCATTTTAGACCTTGTCCCTTTGGCATATATTCATCAAGTTTATTAAGCATTAATTCGTTTTTTGCTTTATAATTAATTATAGTTGAAGAGATGTTAGCATAGAGTTTACCTCTTCGTAAGTATTCTGCAACAATTGCCTGATTAAACGGTGGAGTACATAGATCCATTGCCTGTTTTGCTACAACAAACTTATCTACTATTTCAGCAGGTCCTACTACCCAACCGAGTCTCATACCGGGAAAAAGTATCTTCGAAAAGGTATATAGAGAAATAACTCTTTTTTCTTTGTCCATAGATTGTAATGAAGGGATTGTTTCTCCTCTATACCTGATTGCCCTGTAAGGGCTGTCTTCAATGATAAGAAGATTGTTTTTTGATGCTATCTCCAGTAGTTTTTTTCTTCTTTCATAGGACATTGTATATCCGCCGGGATTTTGAAAATCAGGGATTACATAGATAAATTTAGGTTTTGTACCAACTTTATCTAATTCTATAAGTTTTTCTGAAAGGATATCCATCTGCATACCTTCATCATCCATCTCGATGCCAACCATCTTGGATTTATAACTATTAAAGGCACTGATGGCACCAACATATGTAGGTCTCTCAACAATAACAACATCACCCGGATCAATAAAGATTTTTCCAACTATATCAAGTGCCTGTTGCGAAGCTGTTGTAACAATAACATTGTCCAAATCAGCTTTTACACCATCAGCAGCTAAAAACTTGATCAATTCCTCTCTTAAAGGTATATATCCTTCTGTCGCTCCGTATTGCAAAGCTGTTCTCCCATTATCTCTTAATATTTCATTAGATATTTCAGCAATTTCCTCTATTGGGAATGTATCGGGGTCTGGCAATCCACCTGCGAATGAGATGATCTCTTTTTTCCTTGTAAGTTTTAACAATTCACGAATTACACTGCGTTTCATATTTTTAATATTGCTTGAGAGAATACTATTTAGGTCTATAGCCATAATACCTCCTATAAAATTATTTGATTTATTATAACATAAATTTATATTTTTACAAGAGAATTAAATAACACTACTTCATCGCCCTCTCTCACTTCCTACTTCTCACTTTTTACTTGATAATCGTAACTTGTTATCGTTCCCCTTCGTGTAATTAGTTGTTATTTCTTTCTTTCCCTTCTCGGCTGGTGTCTGATGTCTGAAGTCTGATGTCTATTATCTTTTATTTGTGAATTCGTGGTGGATCTCCCTCTTCGTGATTTATCTCATTTTCCTGTTTTATTCCTTGAAATAATTTTAATTATATAGTATATAAGATTATTATGATTACATTTTTGTTTGTAATTGGATTATTTGTATTCGCTTTTATTGCTCTTGTTCTTATCTATAATAAAAGAACAAATAGTTTATCTTCAAAACATAAAAAAGAACATACTAAAGAAATCGAAGAATCATTCAAAAGAGGGGAAATATCTAAAGATGATTATATTCGATTGATAGAAAAAATGTAGAAATTGTTTTTATTTATTTTGATATAAGATAAATTATTAAAAGAAAAATTAACGGATATAGCAGATAGAAAAGGAGCATTATGAAAACAGGAAAAGAGCTAAGGCAACTATTTTTAAATTATTTCAACGATAAAGACCATACAATTGTTAAGAGTTCTCCTTTAATACCGGAAGATACCACTCTACTTTTTACAGTTGCAGGTATGGTACAATTTAAAAAATATTTCTCAGGAATAAATGAACCACCATACAAAAGAGCTGCATCATGCCAGAAATGCCTTAGGGTTGGTGGAAAAGCAAGTGATCTGGAAAATGTTGGAAAAACAATAAGGCATCATACTTTTTTTGAAATGCTTGGGAACTTCTCATTTAAGGATTATTTTAAAGAGGATGCTATTAAATGGGCATGGGAATTTTTAACGGAAATAATTATGATAGATAGGAAAAAGATTCAAGTGAGTGTCCATAGATCAGATGTGGAAGCTTATAATATATGGAAAGATCAAGTGGGTTTGTCTGCTGATATAATACATCGATTAGGAGATAAGGATAATTTCTGGGGTCCTGCCGGAGGGCAGGGGGCATGTGGACCATCCTCTGAAATATTCTATGATCTTGGACCGGAATACGACGATATGCCCGGGAATTGTAGTGTATTAACGGGGTGTAATAGGTATATTGAGGTGTGGAATCTTGTTTTTCCTGAGTTTGACCAATCAATTAACGGGAGAAGAAAACCATTAAAAAATAGTGGAATAGATACTGGAATGGGCTTGGAAAGACTTGCAATGATTGTTCAGGGGAAGCAATCAAATTATGAAACAGATCTTTTTTATCCAATAATCGAAGAAATTCAAAATATAACAGGTAGGGAATATAGTGAAAATCTTGTAGAGATACGAATTATTACAGATCATATAAGAGCACTTGTGGCGACAATATCCGAGAGTATTTATCCATCGAATGATGGAAGAGGTTATGTTTTGAGAAGGTTGCTAAGAAGGGCTGTAAGACAATTGAATAAACTCGGATGGGATGAACCTATTTTATATAAATTAGTTTCTCCGGTGGTTGATATTCTGGGAGATATTTATCCGGAGATTAAAGAAAGATATAATCAAACATCTATTGTAATTAAGTCCGAAGAGGAGAAATTTTTCAAAAGTCTTAAGAGAGGATTGTTTTACTATGAAGATATGAAAAAGAGGGTGTTGGATAAAAAGAAAAAAGGTTTTGATGGTAAATCACTCTTTATACTTTATGACACATATGGATTTCCCATAGATTTACTAAAGGTTATTGTTGAAGATGACGGATTGGTGCTTGATAAAGCAGGATTTGAGAAAGAATTGATTAAAGCAAAAGAGAAAGCCAAAGCATCATCCAAATTCAGCGAAGAGGGAAAATATCAATGGGTATATTTTAAAAAAGAGGAATCAAAATTTATAGGATATGATAATTTAGAAGGGATGACGGAAATTTATGCCTATAGGGTTAGAGGAAAAGAGATTGATATAATTCTTGCTGAAACCCCATTCTATGCGGAATCTGGCGGTCAGGTTGGAGATAGCGGTAAAATATCGGGTAGCGATTGGTATATAGATGTTAGAAACACACAGAAAAGCCCAATGGGTTATATTCACATTGGGAAATTATCCGGAGAGCTGAGGAACGAACCGGTTTATTCAAAAGTAGACACAAAAAAGAGGTTTGATATTGCAAGAAATCATACAGCCACACATTTGCTACATTCAACTCTCAGAAAGGTTCTTGGAGATCATATTAACCAAGAAGGATCTTTTGTGTCTGATAACAAGATGAGATTCGATTTCTCACATCCACTTTCATTATCAAAGGAAGAAATATATGAGGTAGAAAGAATGGTAAATGAAAAGATTTTGGGAAATATTCCCCTTTCTATAAATGAATTGCCAATTGATGAAGCAAAGAAGACAGGTGCCATATCATTATTTGGAGAAAAATATGGAGAAACTGTCAGGATTGTAAGTATAGGAGATTTCTCAAAGGAGTTCTGTGGAGGAACTCATCTTGAAAATACCGGAGAAATAGGTTTGTTTAGAATAGTAAATGAATCTGCTGTTGCTTCTGGAATAAGAAGAGTTGAGTGTATCACAGGGTTTCATGCTTATGAGAAAGCCATTAAGGATGAAAAAACAATTGAATCTATTTCAGATATTTTATCCTCTCCGCAAGATAAAATTGAAGATAGTATTGTTAAATTGTTGAATGATAATAGTAATTTAAAGAAGTTGAGTCAACAATTTGAAGATAAAATATTAAAATTTAAATTACCCGATGTTTTAAACAATAAGGGTATGTATGATGAGATTACAATTATTCCATATATACTTGATTTTGGAGATAAGGAGACTGCAAAGAAATTGATGGATGTATTGAAGGAGATACTTAAAAATCAATATATAATTTTAATTGGGAATGTAATTTCCGGAAAACCCTATATTGTGATCAGGGTTTCTAATGATGTAAAAAACAGGATAAATGCAAAAAAACTTGCAAAGTATGTATCGGGATTCATAAAAGGTGGAGGAGGGGGAAGTGATGAGATGGCAGAATGTGGAGGGAAATATGTTGAAGGGATGAAAGAAGCTTTTGATAATTTATTTAATTATGTAATGACTAATATTCGGCATAAGCAGTAGAAGGAATATTACAATTAAAGAGAATAGGTATTTTAAGAGAAGATATCGGTGAAAAGTATTAAATTAAATTCTCTATCTAAAATCAATCTCTATCTTGAAATTGGAGAAACAAGGGAAGATAATTATCATAATATAAGAACGATTATGACAAAAACGGATTTTGGGGATATAATTATTGTTAAATATGAAGAAAATAGAGTTTTTGGAGTTAATATTAAGTGCAATAAAAATGAAATACCTTTAGATTCAAGAAATACCGTTTATAAAATGTTAAATAACCTTAATAATATTAAAGATCTCAATTATAATTTTGATATATTTCTTAAAAAGAATGTTCCCGTTCAAGCAGGACTTGGAGGAGCAAGTGGAGATGGTGCTGCAATTGGACAATGGATATTGAGTAAAGCCGAATTTGGTTATAATAGAGATGAAATACTTAAAGCTGCGATTAGAACAGGTGCGGATGTTCCATTCTTTTTTGAAAAAGGGATAGTGGAGATGGGAGGAATTGGTGAAAAAATTATTGAGCGATATTGTTTTTTTGATATGTACTTTATAATCGTTAAGGTTAGAAACATAAATATAGCAACTGATTGGGCATATAAAAATTACAAAAAGCACTTGACAAATTATAATGATCGTATTAATATTATGAGGAATAGTTTGGTTAATAAGGATATAAATGGAGTTGCAGCAGCATTGATGAATGATTTTGAACCACTTGTTACAGAAAAGTATGGGGAGTTGAAATCCATAAAAAGTAAATTATTGAAAAATGGAATATTGGGTACTTCATTAACAGGAAGCGGTTCTGCTATGTTCGGGATTGCCAGGAATTATAATGAAGCAATAGAAATAAAAGAGAGATTAATGTTTCAAAATACAGATGTTGTTGTCTGTAGAGCAGTTCTCTAATAACTAACTACAAAAGGAGATATTATGGAGATCACAGAAATTAGGATCACACTTCGTAGCGAACCAAAGCTCAAAGCATTTGCTAATGTCACATTTGACAACAGTTTTGTCGTAAGAGGGCTTAAGATTATTGAAGGTAGTAATGGTTTATTTATTTCGATGCCTTCGAGAAAAGCAAAAGATGGTACATATCGTGACATTGCTCATCCTAGAAATAATGAGATGAGAAAGAAAATAGAAGAAGCTGTAATTAGTGAATATAAGAAAAAATTTAAGGAAGAGGGTGGTTCGGGAATATCCGAAGATACAACTGAGGATACTGAAGACACTGAAGATACAACTGATGATAATAAAGATGAGACTATTAAAGATGAGACTATTGAAGAAGTAGAGGAGCAAGAATAGTAAATTTTTAATTGTAAGAGAGAAAGGGAGCTTATAGCTCCCTTTCTTAATTATTTCCTTTCTTATTTATTAATCTGTTTTTTCTCAACAGATTTATGTTCATCGAATAGTTCTTTTATCATACCGAGAGAACCCAAAATGCCACTTGCCTCGTAGGGTATAAATAACTTATTACCCTTACCATTAGCCATTTCTTTCAAAGCTTCAAGATACTTAATTGTTATAAGATCATTGGTCGGTTTACCTTCATGAATAGCGCTAAAAACATTCTTTATGGCTAATGCTTCTCCCTGTGCTCTTAAAATTTTAGCTTCCTTATCACCTGTTGCAATATTAATAGCTGCTTGCTGTTCACCTTCCGCTTTAAGAATAGCAGCTCTTTTAAGCCCTTCCGCTTCAAGTATTGTTGCCCTTTTTGTTCTTTCAGCTTTCATCTGTTTTGCCATTGCCTCTTGTATCTCCTCAGGAGGGTTAATATTCTTGAGTTCGACACGATTAACCTTAACACCCCATTTATCAGTTGCTTCATCAAGTATCTGTTGCATTGAACTGTTTATTCTTGTTCTTGAAACAAGACTTTCATCAAGTGTAAGGTCTCCTATGACATTTCTCAGTGTTGTCACTGTAAGTTTCTCAATTGCAAGAATAAGATTAGCTATTTCATACATAGCCTTTGTCGGGTCTGTTATCTGGTAATATACAACAGTGTCAATCAACATTGTCACATTATCTTTTGTTATAACAGGTTGAGGTTCAAAATCCATAACCTGTTCTCTTAAGTCCATTTTTATTGTATATCCTCTTCTTGTGCGAAAGGAACGCTTGTTGTCTATAAAAGGAATCATAAAATTAAGTCCACTGTAGGCAACTGTTTTGAATTTACCAAGACGCTCGATTAAAATCACATGCGCCTGATTGACTATGAATACACCTTTAGATACAAATATAATACCAAGTATTACGAGTATAATTATAAATACAACCATTATTCCTCCTTTTCTCCTCCCACTAAAAGTGAGATATATTTCTTTTTCCCTTCTTCATCCCATCGTCTATATTTTGGCAAGCCATATAAATATCCGCAGTCAAGATGAACAAAAGT
>CBDVEF010000023.1:0-10569 GCA_965372935.1 uncultured bacterium
AAACTCCGATATCTCCGAATGCTCTAATCTTTACACCGTTTTCCAATTTAAATTTCAAGTCCTTTGCATAACTTTTGAACATAATACATGAAATTTGACTGTTCTCATCTTTAAGAGAAAAATATAAATGACCTGATATATGTGATTTGTAATTAGAAATTTCTCCTATTATCCAAATAGGAGGTATATTATCAAGTATACCTTTAACTAATTTGCTTATTTCACTTACAGTGAATATCTTTTCTTCTCTTTGATTCGACATAATTTTTTAGAAGGATAGCATTTGTAACAGTACCTACCCCTCCTGGGACAGGTGTGTATGCATAAAGATGTTCTAATTCATCCGGAAGAATATCTCCTACAATTTTAGTTTTTCCATTTTCCTTAACAACATTTATACCTATATCTATACATATGGCATTATTTTTCAATTTACTGGTTTTAAAGAAACCTGGTTTTCCAATGGCAGAAAAAAATATGTCAGCTCTTCCAATGACTTCGTTTATATTCTCCGTTTTAGAATGACATACTGTTACTGTTGCATTACCCATTTTATTATATCTCAATAAAAGCATAGTCAACGGTTTTCCTACGATAACGCTTCTTCCTGCAATGACAACATTTTTACCTTCAACAGTAATATTATAAAATTTCAGTATCTCAATTGCTGCTACAGCAGTTGGAGGATATGGTGCATATTCTCCTATCATTAATTTTCCTAAATTAATTTTCTTAATACCTTCTATGTCTTTTATATCATCGATTTTATCTATAATATGATTTCTATCTATATGTTTATACATTGGGGTTAGTATCATTATGCCATGAATATTATCATTTTTATTCCATTCACTTATTTTATTTATGATATTTTCTTCCTTCACAGAGGTATTTGGATTAAAATAATCAACAAGTATCCCATACTTTTTAAACATTTTAATTTGAGAATTTGCATAAACAACTGCCGATTTATTTTCTGTAGCAAGCATAATCCCAATTTTATCACGCCCTATATCAATGTAGTCTTTTACACTGTCAATTATTGAATCTCTAACACATTTTCCTTTAAGTAAAATCATATCATATCTCTCTTTTCATATCCACAATTTTATTACCATTAAAATCATATTCAAGTATTTGTAAAGATACACATTTTGAATTTTCTATATCTAAAACAACGAAATCCATTCTTAAATCATTTTTGGCTACGATAAATCTCGTAGGGGTTCCGTATAGAAATCTATTGATAACCGTACTATATTCAACCCCGATTATACTATCAAATGCACCTGTCATACCTACATCACTGAGATATGCAGTTCCATCAAGAATTACCCCATCTGTTGTCTGTACATGAGTGTGTGTCCCAATTATAGCAGAAACTTTTCCTTTAAAATAATAAAAATAAGCTTTCTTTTCTGAAGTTGCTTCACCATGCATATCAATGAATATAGCGTCGCAATCTTCTAATTCTTTCAGATCCTTTTCTGTTTTTCTAAATGGACAATCAATACTTTGTAAAAATATTCTTCCCTGTGTGTTTATTATCCCAATCTTCCCTTTTCCACATATATCAAATTTGACAATCCCTTTTCCAGGAACACCATCAGGGTAATTATTAGGTCTTAATATTTTATTACTATTATTCAAATCTTCGAATATTTCAGATCTATTCCAGATATGATTACCTGAAGTAAGTATATTAATCCCCGCATTATATAATTCTTTAGCAATCTTCGGAGTAAGTCCTTTTCCATTTGCTGCATTTTCTCCGTTTGCAATAATAATATCAGGAAAATATTGATTTCTTATAGTAGGTAAAAGTTCCTTGATTATCTTACGACCGGATTTACCTACAATATCTCCTATGAAAATTATTTTATATTTATTTGGCATATTCGGTAACTCTTAGCTCCCTTATTACAGTAACTTTTATCTGTCCCGGATATTTCATCTCAGCTTCTATTTTTCTTGCGATAGAATCAACAAGTTCCTGAGCCTTACTATCATCGATAGAATTAGGTTCAACTATAACTCTTATCTCTCTACCAGCTTGCATTGCAAATACTTTCTCAACACCCTCATAAGATGTTGCAATCTCTTCAAGATTTTGGAGTCTCTTTACATATGCTTCTAAACTCTCCCTCCTTGCACCTGGCCTTGCCCCTGATATTGTGTCAGCAGATTGAATAAGTATAGAAATTGGAGAAATCGGCTCTATTTCCTCATGATGAGCCCAGATAGCATTTACTATAATATCATTTTCACCATACTTTTTTGCCAGTTCACCACCTATTTTAGCATGTGTTCCCTCATATGATTGATCGACAGCTTTTCCTATATCATGCAATAATCCTGCTCTTTTAGCGATATTCCTATCGAGACCTAATTCATCAGCCATAAATGCAGACAGATAAGCGACTTCTTTAGAATGCTGTAATACATTCTGCCCATAGCTTGTCCTATATCTTAATCTTCCAAGTAATTTGATAATTTCCGGATGAACATTCATAATACCCAATTCCACTGTAATTTCTTTCCCGGTCTCCTTAATAATTGTGTCAATCTCTTTTTCCGTTTTAGAAACAATTTCTTCAATTCTTGCAGGATGAATCCTTCCATCAGTAACAAGTTTTTCAAGCGACATTCTCGCTACTTCCCTTCTAACTGGATCAAAACCAGAAATGCTAACTGCTTCGGGTGTATCATCTATAATAAGTTCAACACCCGTAATATTTTCGAAAGCTCTAATATTTCTTCCTTCTCTTCCAATAATTCTCCCTTTCATCTCATCGTTTGGTAATGAAACTACCGAGACAGTAGTTTCCAAGACCTGATCAGTAGACATTTTTTGTATGGCATATGTAATTATCTCCTTGGCATCTTTATTGGCATTTTCCCTGGCTTCATCCTTAATTCTTTTAATCAACTGAGCTGCTTCATACCTTGCTTCCGATTCCATATTTGTTATTAATCTTTGTTTTGCCTGTTCTTTTGTCATTCCTGATATTTCTTCAAGTTTTTTATTTTCCGATTCTAAGAGAATTCCATACTTTTCCTCTTTCAGTTTTACGCCCCTTTCTCTCTGATGCAATGTGTGTTCTTTTTGTCCCAATTCATGAGTCTTTGCTTGAAGCAATTCATTACGTTTCTCTGTTTCCCTCCTTAAATTTTCAACATTCTTTTCTCTCTTAATTACATCACTCAGTCTTTCCTGTTTCTGTTTATCTAAATGTTCCATCCTATTGGACATTTCTTCCTTGATATCAAGTTCAGCCAATCGTTTATATGCATTTGCTTCCTTTTTTGCCTCTTCAATGATAGTTTCTGCGATTTCATTAGCTGTTTTTAATTTATTTTCTTTTTGCTTTTTAGCAATAAAATATCCCATAAACAACATTATGAAACTTATTGCTAAACCACTTATTATACACAAAGCTACAATCATACTTCACCTTCTTTCTTTTATAAAACGCCAAACCCCGCCATACCGTGTAAATCTTAGCTATTCGAACCTTATTTTAAAGTGGGTGCCTCATGAATACTTCATAGCGCTGCATAGGCAGCCTGCAATCCATACCCAAATATGGTCCCCTATTAATAAGGTGTTGGCTCAAAAAGCATAAGCAATCACGAATACGGCAGGGATTAGATATTAATTATTATATTAACTGATACAACTATGTTCCAATTTATCCAGACTCTTGATAATTTTATCAGTCAATTCTTTACTGTTTTCCTTTGAAGACATCAGATCATATGTTATATTTAATGATGCCAATAATAGAATCTCTTCCTTTGATCTTTTGCCCCACAATTTCTTTGAATAATCTCCTATAATATTTTCAAGATATGCTATGATATTATTTAATTTGTCTTTGTCTATATCATCAACTATCTTAAATGAATATCTATTATTAAAAACATTTATTACTACATTTTTACTGTCATTATTCATCGATACTAATCCCTGCTAAATTTTACTCCAGACCAACCTGTTCCAATTTTTGTAAAAGAGCTGATAATCTATCTTTCAGGTTATTTTTCTCTTCAAGATATTTTTTATTTCCATCTTCCAATTCCTCTACCCTGTTCTTATATTTCAAATTTTCATTTTTTAATTTGTTAATAAACTCCTCTATATTAGAAATTTTAAGCTCGAGTTTTTCTATAAGTTCTTGTTCCATACTATTTCTCCCTTAAATAAGCTCCATACTTTTCTTTAACACTATCTAATATATGATCAATGACCTCTTCTACCTCTTCGTCTGTTAAAGTTCTTGTTGTCCCGTTAAATTCAAGGCTAATTGCCATACTCTTTTTACCATCAGGTATTTGCTTGCCTTTATAAATATCGAATAATCTCACATTCATAAAAGGCAGGCTATTGCAATCTGTAATTATTTGTAAAAGATCACTATACTTCAAACCCACATCAACAACCAAAGCCAAATCTCTATAGACAGATGGATAAACACGAGGTTTCTTATAGCTCTTACATATAATATAATTCATTAATCGGTTAAAGTCAATATTAATACAATAAACATCATTTTCCAGCTTATAGTAATCTATTAGCTTTTCTGAAATTTTACCTGCAACAGCTATTTTTTCTTTATTAATAATATAGGTAATACACTGGGTAGGATCAAAATAATTGTTTTTGTTTTCTATAATTTTAAACGTTCTAATTCCAGAAATATTAAGTATATACTCTAAGACACCCTTTATGTCAAAGATATCTACTTCCCTTGTTTGATTATACCACCTTTTATCTAGTTCATTACCTGTAATAAGCAAGGAAAGATAATCATTCTCAATATATCGATTATCCTTCTTAATAAAACCTTTTCCGATTTCAAATATCTTTAGATTAGTATTTCTTTTTACAACATTATTTTTTATCACTTTCATTAAATTAATAATCGGTGATGGGGCAAGATACTCTAAATTTTGATTTATCGGATTAGCTATCTTAATAAAATCTTCAGTTGATGATGAAACAATGTCTAATTCCATTCTTGAAACAAGTCCAAGTGTAACTACCTCATAATATCCAAGACTAATTAAACAATCCCTAATTTTTCCAGATTGAATATGGAAACTATTATGTTTTGCATAGCAATCTTCAGGAATAAAAATCCTTTCTTTAATTTTAGAATATCCAAATATCCTACCAACTTCTTCGACAATATCAATAGGGGAATTGATATCTCTCCTAAAATCCGGTATTATAACACGATTGCCATCCACTATAAAATCAAGTCTTTTCAGTATAGATATTATTTCTTTATTGCTAATATCCGCACCAAGCTTTTTTCTTATGTAATCAAAATCAAGATCTATAATGTTTTGCTTGATTATACTATTTTTAATATCAATTGGAATAAATATTTTTACATCGGGTATAGATTTCTTTAAAAGATAGAGAAATCTTAAAAGGCCAAATTCAGCCATCGAAGAACATCCACCTCTTTCAAATCTAAAGGATGCATCTGTCTTTATATTCAGCTTTTTTGACACTTTTCTAATTAGAACCGAATTAAAAAAAGCAGATTCGATTATAAAGGCGTTGGAACCTTCTTTTACACCACTCTCCTCTCCACCAATTACTCCAGCTATAGCAATTGGTTTATATTTATCTGCTATTACCAGAGTATCATTGTCAAGCTCCTTTTCTTCACCTGAGAGAATTTTTATTGTTTCGCCTTTTTCTGCTCTTCTAATATTAATTTCATTGCCCTGTATCAGCGAATATGAAAAGGCATGTAGTGGTTGTCCTGTTTCCACAGCAACATAATTTGTTAAATCAATAAGAAGATTTTTAGGATTAAGTCCATAGTTTTTTATCCTTCTTTTTAACCAATCAGGTGATTCTTGAATATTTATATTTTCTACCTTACAGCCTATATATCTTGGAGTGTCGCTATAATTATGTATTTGTATTTTAAAATTCTTTATCGATTCCTCTTTCTCAAATAAATAAATATCTGGTAATTTTATGTCTCTTTCGGTTTTTGCTTTAATTTCTTTAGCAACTCCAATCATTGACAATATATCCGGTCTATTAGCTGTTACCTCAATGTCATATACAGTATCTCCATCAATATCTTCCATCGATTCAACAGGAAATCCACATTCTTCAAGAATTAATGGCAGATCAAGTCCTCTTATATCTATATATTCAGCAAGCCATTCCAGTGAAACTCTCATTTAGTAACACCCTTTAAAAAATCAATGTCATTTTCAAAAAATAATCTCATATCATTAATTCTATATTTTAGCATAGCGAATCTCTCTACACCACCACCAAAAGCAAAACCACTATACTTATTTGCATCATATCCAACATATTCAAAAACTTTTGGATTTACAAGCCCACAACCAAGTACTTCAAGCCACCCTGTATACTTGCAAATATTACATCCTTTACCTTCACAGAACACACATGATACATACATCTCCAAACTTGGTTCTGTAAAAGGGAAATATGAAGGGGTAAATCTTGTTTTTGTATCCGGACCAAAATAATCACGTGCAAAAGCAGAAAGTATTCCATTGAGATCAGCGAAACTAACATCCTCATCTATATATAATCCCTCTATCTGATGAAAAACCGGAGAATGAGAAGGATCTATTTCATCTTTTCTATAACATCTTCCAGGTGCAATTATACGAATAGGAGGTTTAGATTTTTCCATTGTTCGTATTTGAACGGGGGATGTGTGAGTTCTTAATAAAAAATCGCTATTCTCAATATAAAATGTATCCTGCATATCCCTCGAAGGGTGATATTTAGGAACATTGAGAGCTTCGAAATTATAATAATCCGTTTCAATATCCGGACCATACTCAATTTCAAAACCAAGTCTTGTAAATATATCAATAATCTCATCCATAGCTTTGGAAAGAGGATGTATGGAACCAATAGATGGTTCTCTGCCCGGAAGCGAATAATCTAAAATAGTGTCAGATTTTTGTGTCTTTGTGTTTTTCTCATAATATTTAGTGAAATAGTCTTCTAATTCTTTACGCAGTATATTTGCTTCCTTTCCTACTTTCTTTCTTTCCTCTTGTGGCAGATCTTTTAACCCTCTTAAAATAGAGGGAAGGATACCTTTTCTCCCAAGGTATTGAATCTTTAAAGATTCAATCTCATCCCTTGTTGCATTTTCAAGAAGCAGAAATATATCATTTCTTAATTCATCGATATTATGCATTATCTTTTAGAGCCTCTTTTGCTATTTCAATAAGTTTCTTGAAACTACTTTGATCATTAACTGCCATATCTGCAAGCATTTTCCTATCAATTCCAATATTAGCATTTTTGAGACCATTTATAAATCGGCTATAAGACATTCCATTTTCATGAGTTGCTATATTAATTCGTGTAATCCATAGTCTTCTGAAATTGGATTTCTTTTTTCTTCTATCTGCAAAAGCGTTCACACCTGCTCGTATAACCGATTCTTTAGCTGTTTTATATAAACTATGCCTTGTAAGGTAATATCCCTTTGCTTGTTTAAGCCATTTATTTCTTTTCTGTCTTCTTGCTACTTTATTTTTAGCTCTTGGCATATTTTCCTCCTTCTACTCAACCATACGGGAGCATTTTTCTAACTCTTTTCATCTCTGTTGCTCTAACTATTGTGTCTGTTTTTAATCTTCTTTTTCTCTTTCTCGACATATATGAATTAATATGGCGCAGATTTGCTTTCCTTCTTATAGCTTTACCTTTACCATTAAATTTAATCCTTTTTGCGGCTGATCTGTTTGTCTTCATTTTCGGCATACTACTTCCTCCTCTACTTTTTAGGACTAACAACCATTGTCATATTTCTACCCATAAGACCAGGTTTTGAATCAATCTTTACTATTTCACCCAAATCCTCTTGAAATCTCTTCAGAACATTTTCGCCAATTTCAGGATGAGCCATTTGCCTGCCTCTGAATCTTATTGTAAATTTGACCTTATTCCCTTGTCCAATAAATTTATTTGCTTGCTTTAATTTTATTTGATAATCATTTTCCTCTATGCTTGGACGCATTTTTATTTCTTTAACCTGAATCTGATGAAGTTTTTTCTTGGCAACATTTAACTTTTTACTTTCACGATATTTATATTTGCCATAATCAAGAATTTTACAAACAGGTGGATCTGTATTTGGGGATATCTCTACAAGGTCTAATTCAACATCATAGGCTAAGCTGAGAGCTTCTTTCAATGTTACTATCCCTACCATTTTACCTTTCTCATCAATTAATCTAACATTCTGTGCTCTTATTCCTTTGTTAACATGAAGTTTTTTTATATTCTACCTCCTTTAAAAAAAGATGGATTTAGCTCCATCTTTATATTAAATATAATTCTTCTTTAACCAGTCAAAACCTACTTCGACAGGTGAGAAGCGAAGCTTCTTCTTAACTAACTTTTTAAGTCGATGTCATTATGTATTATTTCAAGAAATTTGTCAAGTGATAAGTTCCCTAAATCTTTTCTTCCCCTGCGTCTGACAGAAACCACATTATTTTCTTTTTCCTTTTCTCCAATTATAATCATATATGGAATCTTCAAGTCTTCCTTTTCTCTGATTTTATATCCTATCTTTTCATTTCTTAAATCGATATCAATCCTTAAACCTTCAGTCTTTAATTTATTCGCAATCTCCATTGCATAATCGTCTACGGATTCCGTTATGGTAACTATACTAATTTGCTTTGGGGCTATCCATACAGGAAACACGCCACCGACATGTTCGATTAGTGTCCCGATGAATCGTTCCATAGAACCGAATAGAGCTCTGTGAATCATAAAAGCAATATGCTCCTTACCATCCTTCCCGATATAGGATACATTGAATCTTTTGGGTAAATTGAAATCGAATTGAATGGTAGGACCTTGCCATTTTCTGCCAATTGCATCAATCAGCTTTATATCAATTTTAGGTCCGTAGAATACAGCTTCTCCTTCAATCTTTTTATAAGAAACTTTTCTCTCTTCAAGAGCAGTTTCAAGGGCTAATTCAGCCATTTCCCATTCTTCATCCGTCCCGGCATACTTTTCTTTCTCATTTGGATCTCTTGCGCTAAGTTCAATATCATATTTTTCAAATCCAAATGTTTCGATAAGGGATACAGCAAAATCGAATACTTTTAAAACCTCATCAGGTAACTGTTCAGGTGTACAAAAAATATGAGCATCGTCCTGTGTAAATCCTCTTACTCTTAGTAATCCGTGAAGTGTTCCGCTTCTTTCATATCTGTATACAGTCCCAAGCTCTGCATATTTAACAGGAAGATTTTTATAAGAATGCATTTCATTTTTATAAATTAAGATATGTCCGGGACAATTCATAGGCTTCAATACATATTCATGATTATCAACATCCAATACATACATATTTTCCCTATAGAATTCATAATGTCCCGATGTATGCCATAAACCGCTTTTTGCGATGTGCGGAGTAATGACAAGTTCATATCCTTTTCTTAAATGTTCATCCTTCCAGAATCGCTCAATAATTTCTCTAAGAATTGCTCCGTTCGGATGCCAGAATATAAGACCGGGACCGGCTTCCTCAAATATACTATATATACCCAATTTTTTCCCCAAAAATCTATGATCTCTCTTTTTAGCCTCTTCAATCATCGTTAAATATATATCAAGCTCTTTTTTATCCCAGAAAGCAGTACCATATATTCTCTGCAATTGTTCTCTCTTTTCATCACCACGCCAGTAAGCACCTGCAACCGAAATAAGTTTAATTTCATGCATTTTACCTGTTGACGGGATATGAGGCCCTTTACATAAATCTTCAAAATTTCCCTGTTTATAAATAGAAATTATAGAATCCTCAGGTAATTCATTTATCAACTCCACCTTGAATTTATCATCTTTATCCTTGAATAGATCAAGAGCTTCTTTCCTTGAAACTTCTCTTCTTTCGAATATATAGTCTTTTTCAATTATTTCTCTCATTTTTTTCTCAATCAATATCAGGTCATCTTCAGAAAACCGATGATCAAGTTCAAAATCATAATAAAATCCGTTTTCTATAGCTGGTCCTATGGCAAATTTCGGACCCGGGTAAAGTTCACAAACCGCCTGAGCCATAATGTGTGCTGCTGAATGTCTGTAAATCTCTTTCCCTTCCTCGTCACTAAAAGTTATTAGAGATATTTCACAATCATTCTCAATTATTCCGGAAAGATCAAGATTCCTGTCATTACATTTGACAGCTAATACCTTTTTAAATATCTTTGATGGTAAATGTTCTTTTAATAAATTATAAAAATTATCACCATCCTGAGTGTCGATCGCCTTTCCCAGTAAAACAACTTTTGCCATAAGAACTCCTTTAAATAGAAAAAATGGGCGATAGAGGACTCGAACCTCCGACTTCTTGCATGTCGAGCAAGTACTCTAACCAACTGAGCTAATCGCCCAAAAATCAATGTGATTATATAAATAAATTATTATTATGTCAAGTAGAATGCAATTATAAAAGTAGATGGGTATAGACATACTTACCAGTTCAAGGAGAGAGGAAAGGATTAAATCCATTCTCT
>CBDVEF010000024.1:0-10545 GCA_965372935.1 uncultured bacterium
GAGATCCACCACGAATTCACCAATAAAAGATAATAGACATCAGACTTCAGACATCAGACACCAGCCGAAAAGGGAAAGAGAATATCAACGAATTTCACTAAGAGAAGAGAATAATATTTTACCTTGATTTCACGAATTAGGGCAGATAATGATTTACCTCTACAATTTACAATTAACGATTTATGTCTTTTACACTTCCTACTTCTCACTTCCTACTTGTATTCTTATTATCACCCTCACCTCTTATCCTCTCCCATCAAGGGCGAGGAAGTGAGAATGTCATTGCGAACGAAGTGAAGCAATCCCACAAAATTAAATGTAGATTGCTTTGTCGTTTCACTCCTCGCAATGACAATACTAGGGTTAGGGTTAAAGTTAAAATTAGAGAATATTCATAGATATTTAGATCCTGAAATAAATTCAGGATGACAAAGATTGGGTTAGGAGAATAATTTTCTAAAAATATTTCGCCAAATAGGGCGAATAATTATTCGCCCCTACAATCCGTTCCCACTGGCGTTTGTCGTTCCCTTTTGTGTTCCAGGTTTACGATTTACGATTTTACACTTCCTACTTCTCACTTCCTACTTGTATTCTTATTATCACCCTCACCTCTGATCCTCTCCCATCAAGGGCGAGGAAGTGAGAATGTCATTGAATCAATGGAAACGAGTATTGGCATTCCTGCCTCCCTTCTTTGTCATTCCTGCGAAAGCAGGAATCTATCCTTAAACTTTATTACACTAATTTTAGATAATACCTAATCCATTCCCGTTGGCGATTGTCATTCCCGTTTGCACCACAACACCCTCACTTCTGGGCCTCTCCCATCAAGGGCAAGGAAGGGAAAGATTAGGGCAGATAATTATCTGCCCCTACAATTTATGACTAACGATTTACCATTTACGCTCTCTATGACGATTGGCATTACAGTGTTTCGATTTACAATTTACGATTTACATCCTTTATACTTATAACTTTTATGCATATCTCTCCACATAAGAGCCTTTATTTCATTTGACAAATACTGCTAAATTGTTATATTTATATATGAAAAAAATTGCTTTCTTTTTCATCATATTTGTCTATGCAATTCAGATTAATGCCCTTAAAATCGGGGATAATTTATCCTTTTCCGTTAAATATACATTCTTAGGCGGACATACAACTTGCAGTGTGGATTCAATATCTTTAATAGACAGTACAGAAGTCTATTGTATCAATTATCGAACCAAAGTTTCTTCTGCTATTGATGTAAAGGCACTGCTTTATCTTGATAAAAATAATCTTGTTCCTGTAAAGATTTTAACAGATAATAAAGTTTTCAACAAAAAATCTCACGGTAAAGCTATATTTTCCAGGAAGGAAAAATTAGCCCGGTTCTACGAATGGAAAAATGGTAATGTAGATTCAATCGCATTTACTAGAAAAGAAGAGATACAGGACATTCTAACACTTCCATTCTTCCTTATGACAATACCTAAAGATTCTATAAATAATAAGAGATTGGGATTACTTCAGGGGGAATTTACACTTCATATCGTTGGGTATGATACACTAAAGATGAAAATCAATGAAAAGATACAATCTATCCCGGCGATTCATCTCAAGACCGATCCTCCGATAATGGATGCATATATAAGCAATGATTCTCTTCAACTACCGCTGATTGTAAATACGAAACAAAAAATTGGCAGAATGCGATTAAAACTTAAATCATATAATCTGGATTAGATTTATGAAATATTCCATTTTATCCATAATAGTAATTCTTTTTATATTTAATATAGGCAGTATTAAAAAGACACCCGAATTTATCAGGTTGTAAAAGTGAAAGATCTATTAATAAAAATGTTTGGTGATCCCGAATTACCTTCCAACAGGGAAAAATTTGGCAAATTCGAGGGGTATACTTCAAGCGTATTGAACCTATTACTATTTATTATTAAGCTTGTCCTTGGGTTATTATCACATAGTTATGCACTGATTGCTGATTCATTTCATTCCCTATCGGATATTTTAACATCTATTATTGTTATCGTTAGTTTTAAGCTTTCTTCACAACCACCTGATAAAGAACACCCCTATGGTCATGGTCGTATAGAATATATTTCAACACTGATTATAGCAATTTTACTTATATTAGTTGGTTTTGAATTTGCTCGAATTAGCATAACAAGAATAATGCAACCAAAAAAGGTTATTTTCACCCCCCTTATCTTAATAACTGTAATTCTTACAATAATACTTAAAGAACTTATGGCTCGATTATCATTCTATATAGGGAAGATAATCAATTCGGAAACATTAATGGCGGATGCATGGCATCATAGAAGCGATGCTATTTCATCAGTTCTTGTAGTAATTTCATTTATCTCTGCATATTTTGGATTATTTGCAATTGATGGAATCGCCTGTTTTATAATTGCTTTGTTTATTGCTTATATTGGCATCAATATTCTAAAAAAATCAGCAAATATTTTAATTGGAACAGCTCCTTCTGAAAATGTAATTAAAAAAATCAAAGATATTGCTTTACATAATAATGATAATGTAATTTCCGTTCACGATGTTATTATAAACACATATGGTAAATTATCGATTGGCAGTTTACATATTATAGTTCCGGACACATTGAATCTTATAAACGCTCATGATATCAGCAATTCAATAGAAGAGGTGATAAAGAAAGAAATGAATATAG
This sequence comes from uncultured bacterium, assembly GCA_965372935.1. Taxonomy (GTDB): domain Bacteria; phylum Hydrothermota; class 32-111; order QNBC01; family QNBC01; genus JAGLYS01. The sequence continues at coordinate 2,705 of CBDVEF010000024.1, forward strand.
ATATGACCATTCATATTGACCCTATTGACAAAAAAGACAAACTACTCAACGATCTATACACATATTTGAATAGTATCATATCCAGAGATAAAAACTATATAGGATTTCATGATCTGCATATTTTAAGAAAAGATCAAAAGATTTCTATATATTTTGAATTGGCCTTTAATACAAACGAAATGAGCGACAGGAAATATTTAATCGATTTGTTAAAAGAGGAAATTAAACATTCATTTAATGAAATAGATGAAATCAATATTAAGGTTGATCCTGAATATACATATTAATTATGAATAAAATTAAAAACAAAATAGAGGTTTATTCAACTAAACATAAAGATTTTAAAAAGCTGTACAATTATTTTAAATCCATTGATAACATATATATTGTAGGTGGATTTATTAGAGATACTTTGATTGGTATTGATACAGATAATATAGATTTCCTGTACGATGGAGACTTAAAGAATATACTTGAAACTATAGGTACGCATTTCAAGTGTAATTATTCCTTCAATGAAAGATTTTTAACAGGAACTATTACATTAGATAAAACTAAATTCGACTTTGCAACTACAAGAAAGGAGAAATACATTAAATCAGGTAAACTGCCGATAGTTAAACACTGTCCCCTTATAAAGGATTTCAAAAGAAGAGATTTTTCTATAAATGCCATTGTATGGGATATAAAGAATGAAAAGTTGATTGATCCTCTAAATGGTCTTGAAGATATTAAAAACAGAGTATTAAGAGTAATATACAAAAACAGCTTTAAAGATGATCCTACACGGATTATTCGTGGATTAAGGTTTACGGGTAAATTCAGTCTTAAGATGGACAATGAAACTATAAAATGCTATAATGAATCAACTGAAAATAACTATTTATCTCTGATTAGTAGTCTCAGGATTATGAGAGAATTAGACTATATATATAATGAGAACAGTTATTTTGATATTTTACTTATAATATGCAATTTAGGTGTTTTTGAACAAAATGGAGATATTGATAGGGGAAAAATTGAAGAATGGGAAAAGCATATCCCTGTTGGTAATTTAACAGCATTTAGGAAGGATATTATGCAGATATACCATATTAATGATCCGACTATTCGGAGAATCTATTCTAACGATATGGAATATATTAAACTTATTCTTTCTTTAAATACAGAAAATATATTTGACAATATCTATTTTATATATCGAAAATATGGAATAGATAGAGCTTTAAGGGCTTTTATATACTATATTAAAAGTGACAAAAATTCTATTGATGAGATTGGTGAAAAATTGAAGATTCTTAATAAAATTATTAACGGATACGCAATCAAATCGGCTAATCCGAGGTTAAAGAATAAGTATTACTCATCTATTATTAAAATTACTACAATTAAATATCTAAAAGGGGAATTAAAGAATAAAGAGGAAATTGCAAATTTCATTTATAATATGGAGGTAATTGATGGAAAACCCTATACTTGAAAGAGATATATTACCACTTAGAGAGGTAATATATAATTCATCCGAAGCATATAAAGATAATATTGCACTTCAAATGAGAGTAGGAAATGCTTTTTCTAATATTACTTATGGAGAGATGTGGAAAAAGATTAATGCAATTGCCAAGTCACTGATTAAAGATGGGGTAAAAAAGGGTGACAAAATAGGTGTAATAGGACCAAATAGACCTGAATGGGCACTTAGTTATTTAGCAATTCATGCCTCTGGTGCTATTATAATTCCAATTGATACAAAGCTGAAAGAAAAGGAAGTTCTTAATATCATTCAGATATCAAAAATTACTAAAATAATTACTGCAACCGATCATTTTTATATGTTGAAGGGGCTAAAATCAAGTCAAAATCTGGATTTTGAAATTATATCGATGGATGAAGATGAAGGTGTTCAGAACTTAGATGAATTAATAGGTGCCGGGAAACGATCCCGAATAGATATATGGAAAGTTCCCGTAAGAAAAGATGATATTCTTGCTATACTCTTTACATCAGGAACTACAGGCAAACCAAAAGGTGTGGTACTTACAAGTAGAAATATTGTTTATGATACATTTGCTTCATTGCAAAGATTATCTATTCACGCCACAGATGCATTTATATCAATATTGCCTTTACATCATACTTTCGAAGCTACTGCTGGATTTATAATCCCACTGGTTTGCGGTTCTAAGATAACTTATGCGAGAAGCCTAAGACCAAATGAAATAATCGAGGATATAAGAGACGCTGGTATTACAATTATGCTTGGAGTCCCCTTATTATTTGAAAAGATATACAATGGGATTATGGGGGGAATCAAAAAGCAACCGATAGGTGTAAAAACTTTCTTACATTCCGCTCTGGGAATAGCAGGGGCAATTGAAAGAATTACAAAAAGGAATCCAGGTAAGGGTATGTTCAAAAGCTTAAGAGATAAGGCAGGTTTAGGATCATTAAAAATAATGATTTCCGGAGGAGCTGCTCTAAAACCAGAAATAGCTGCGGGATTTACAAAATTGGGATTCAAGATAATGCAGGGTTACGGACTTACAGAAACTTCCCCTATAGCAAACCTTAACTTAATGAATGATTGTAGATTTAATTCTATTGGGACTCCTATTGTAGGTATTATGGAAAAAATAGTAAATCCTAATGATTTAGGCATTGGAGAAATATGTATAAAGGGTCCTATAGTTATGCAGGGCTATTACCAGGATGAGGAGTTAACCAATCAGGTAATAAAGGATGATTGGTTTTATTCGGGTGATATGGGATATATTGACAAAGAGGGATTTGTATATATAGTAGGAAGACAGAAAAATATTATTGTTACCGAGGCAGGGAAGAACATATATCCTGAAGAGATAGAATATGAACTTTTAAAAAGCCCTTATATCAAAGAAGTTGTTATTAAGGGTAATAGAAATATAAAAACAGGAAGAGAAGAGGTTCATGCCATTGTATATCCGGATACTGATAAGATTTTATTCTATGAAGGAAAAAAGGGAGAAGAGATAACACAGGAAACATTAAATGCAATCAAAGAAACAATCCGCTATGAGGTTACAAAATTAACAAATAATCTTGCTTCATATAAAAGGGTTAAGACAATTTCGCTAAGATTAGAAGAATTTGAAAAGACAACATCAAGAAAGATTAAAAGACATATTTTAAAAGACAAACCTTAGAAGAGGTAGATATGGAAAATGTTACAAAAGAATCTATTCTAAAAGCAGTTAAACCATTAAGGGATATGTTAAAGGATACAACTAATAAATTTGGCACAAAAATTGCCTTGCAAGAAAGATCAGGAGAGAATTTTATTAAATATTCTTATAATAAATTAGATAAATATGTAACAAATCTTGCAAAAATGCTTATCAAATTAGGTGTAAAAAAGGGTGATAAGATTAGTGTTATATCCAAAAACAGACCTGAGTGGGCGATTAGTTATCTTGCAATCCATATGTCTGGAGCCATTGTGGTACCTCTTGATCCACTGTTAAAAGAGAGAGAATTGTTTAATATCATTAAAAAAGCAAATGTTAAAATGGTATTTTGTTCAAGTGATTATCAATTCTTGATGAATGGCATCAAAGGTAAACTGGATACACTTGAACGAATAATATCAATGGATGAGGACCCTGACGAAGTTGATATACATACACTTATTAGTGAAGGGAAGAAATTAGATATCAATCCTTTTGATGTTCCTGTTACCAATAGTGATTTAATGGTTATATTATTTACTTCGGGAACAACAGGAAAATCCAAGGGTGTTATGCTTACAAATGAAAATGTAATCTATGATGTTTTAGCTGCATCTGATAGAGTGCTATTTAATGAAAATGACATATTTATTTCAATTCTACCTTTACACCATGTTTTTGAAGCTACTGTTGGTTTTATCGGGGCTTTGGTAAAAGGCTCAACGATAATGTATGCCAGAGGTTATAGACCTAATGAGATAATCGAGGATATACAGGATTCCAAAGCAACTATAATGCTTGGAGTTCCCCTACTGTTTGAAAAAATAGCGATTGGTATACTTAAAGCAATCAATAAGCAACCTTTCGGTGTTAAGACAATACTTAGATCAGCTTATGGTTTTGTTGGAGTAATGAGAAACTTCTCTAATGCAAACCTTGGCAAACCTATTTTCAAGGGACTACGAGAAAAATCGGGATTATCATCAATCCGCTTAATGGTATCAGGTGGTGCCGCCCTAAAGGATTGGGTTTCACATACATTCGAACGATTAGGATTTCCGATTATCCAGGGCTATGGCCTTTCCGAAGCTTCTCCAGTAACTAATGTCAATCCATTAAATGCTGCCAATAATCTTTCTATAGGACCACCACTTGCAGGAATGGAAATGAAAATCGTGAATCCCAATAGTGAAAGTGTTGGCGAAATTGCTATTAAAGGGCCTAATGTAATGCCTGGCTATTATGAAGATGAAGAAGAGACAATCAAAGTTCTGAGAGATGGATGGCTATATACCGGCGATATCGGCTATATTGACAATAAAGGATATTTCTATATCAAGGGCAGGCAAAAAAATGTAATTGTTACTGAAGCCGGGAAAAACATATACCCGGAAGAGATAGAAGAGGAACTAATGAGAAGTTCTATGATACAAGAGGTTGTTGTTATGTCAAAGAGGAATGAAAGAACAGGTAGAGAAGAGGTGCACGCTGTTATATATCCTAATCTTGAGCATAATTCCTTCTATTTAGGTAAGGATGGAAAAACTGCTGCTAATATTGCATTGGATGAAATTGCGAAAATTGTTAAAGATGAAGTTAAAACACTAACAAATAATCTGGCATCATATAAACGGGTTAAATCCATATCGCTAAAATTAAAAGAATTTGACAAAACAACAACAAATAAGATTATGAGACATATGACTAATGAAAATAAAAAGAATTAAATTTTCATTTATAATATTAATTCTATTTATACTTTCAAATGGATGTATACATTATTCATTTAGTAGTGGTTCTATTGATAACGCTTCAACCGTATTTATTGAACCCGTAAAAAATAACACACTCCAATACGGATTAGAAAATTCTTTGGAATCCAATATTAAAATGGCGTTTATTCAGGATGGTCGTTTAAATCTGGTAAATGAAGACGGAGATATCTTGATAAAAACTATTGTTAAAGACTTCAAAAAGGAAGCTTTTGACTATGATGCTTCAGGTACTGTCAAGAGTTATAAGGTATCTATTACTGTAAAAACAGAAATAAATAAAAAAGGAACAGAGAAATCAATATACAATGGGGATATAAGTGAATGGGAAGCAGAGGATATTAGTACATTTGATTTACAAAACCTGATTGGTAAAGTTTCAAAAGAGATAGCATCCGATATCGTTGATAAAGTGTTTAGCCATTGGTAAAATGACTGATTTGCTTGAATTGGTAATCGAAAAGACAATTTATAATGGCTATTCCTTATGTAGACATAACGGTATAGCTGTATTTACAAGGTGGGGTGTTCCGGGTGATAAAGTAAAGGTTAAAATTTTAGAGAAAAAAAGAAATTATTATCTCGGAGAGATAATTTCAACATTAGAGAAATCTTCTAATCACACAACACCCCTATGCCCCTATTTTTCTATATGCGGCGGTTGCCATATACAAAATATGACATATGAAACCCAGCTGAAAGAAAAGCAAAATATTGTAAAAGAATCCGCAGCAAGATTTAAATCAACGCAGAATATAGATATAAGAACAATTACTCCTTCGATTAAACAAATAAATTATAGGAATAAAGCTCAATTACCTTATGATAAAAATAATAAAATATTTGGATTCTATAAAATAAACACACATAATATTGTTTACATTAAAGATGGCTGCAAAATACAGGATGAGATGATTGATGAAAATATTAAAATATTAAACAATATCGAGAAAAATGAAGAATATTGGGAACATATTTCACACATTGTTTTTAGAAAAGAAAACGATGGGATATTTTTAATAATTATTATGGATAGAAAATATGATAACCTGAGCTTTATAAAATATATCAAAAATCTTAAAGGTGTCTATCTAAATATAAATATTTTGGATGGGAATAGGATATTCGGGGATGAATATATCCATATTAGCGAGGAAAAATTTATGACAGTAAATTATTTTAACGAATCATTTAAACTATACCCATGGCTGTTTCTTCAGGTAAATTCATCTATGACTGAGAAACTATATACTGATGCAATTCAAGCTCTTGATATCGATGAAGATTCTAAGGTGATTGACGGTTATTGCGGTATTGGTATTACTTCCATATTAATGGCTCGTAAAGCAAAAAGAGTAATAAGTATAGAATATGATCCAATGTCTATTGTTTCTCTTGGAATGAATGCAAATATTAAAAATATAAAGAATATAAAACCATATCAAGGAGATATTGAAGAAATTTTAATTAAAAATAAAGCAATTAAGGGTAATAAAATTTTAATTGACCCACCCAAGAAAGGACTAACAAGGGAAACAATTAAAGAATTATTAAGAAGAAATCCTGATAAAATAGTATACATATCCTGTAATCCTCAAACATTAATGAGGGATATCGATACAATATTAAATTGTGGACAATACGAATGTGAATATGTTCAACCTTATGATCTGTTCCCACAAACATTTCATATGGAAAACATCGCTGTGATTTCGAGAATTTAATATCCCCCTCCCCCCTGTGTCATTCCTGTCCCTTCTTTGTCATTCCTGTCTCCCTTCCTTGTCATTCCTGCGAAAGCAGGAATCTACCCCTTTTTGACATCGTATCCAATAAAGAATATTGGGACGGTGCTTGCATTAATGCATTTAATTATTCCCTCTTCCGTGTTTCTTCTCTCCTTCAGTGGTCCCCCCTCCCTTCTATTCCCTCCCACCTGTGGAGGGAAAGTAAAAATATTATTCTCATTCGTGCAATTAGTCCTAATTAGTGAAATTAATGTAAAAAGTTATTCCCCTCCTTCCTTCGTGAAATTCGTTGTTATTTTTTTCTTTCCCTTTTCGGCTGATGTCTGAGGTCTGATGTCTGGTGTCTATTACTATAAATTCGTGCATTAGTGGTGGATCTCCCTTCTGTGGTTTCTCCCCATCTGTGTAATACATAAAAAAAGGGAGCTTAAAGCTCCCTTTTCTATTCAAATTACAGATATATTTCTACTATTTCACAACCATAAACTTCTTCGTATCGGAGAAGTCATTGGCTTTTATTTTATAGAAATAGATACCTGCATTGAGTTTGCTCACATCGATTGTTGTCTTATAGACTCCGGCTGATTGATCTCTATCTATAACTGTCATTACCTTCTGTCCAAGTACATTGAATACTTCAACACTTACTCGTCCGCTGGATTTAATCGAATATGAAACTACTGTCTTTCCCTTTGCAGGGTTAGGTCTGTTCTGTGCAAGATTGTATGTGAGTTTCGTACTCTTCTTCATCGTTGCTATACCATATGCAGAGTTACTTATCAAAAAGTCATAGTATGCCTGCATTAGGACATCGGGAGTCGTCTTTGTACCTGTTAAAGCACCAAATGCTACTGCGGATATAACCGTGTTGTAACGAAGTGTTGTATCACCGGCTGCGATTGCACATGTATAATTAGGTGTTTCATTCTCTAATAATGCCCATGCATCACCTGCTGTGAAATGATCGATATAATCCTGTGGTCCGACATATGAAAATGTCATACCTTCTGCAAATGATCCTGCTATACCATTGATTGTTCCTGCATCATTTACTCCGTCATCAATATAGTTCGTCTTGAAATATGACCAGATATTACCAAAACCACTTCCATCATCCC
>CBDVEF010000025.1:0-10374 GCA_965372935.1 uncultured bacterium
TTTAAGTAGGAAGTGAGAAGTAGGAAGTTTAAAGATGAAAATCGAAAAACGGGAAAGACAATCGCCAACGGGAACGGAATAATGAATAGGATATGTTAAATAGTTTTCAAATTATGAGTAATATATAAATCTATTCCTTTTTGCAGTGGTAAGAGAGGGGTAATCACATTTGGAGTCCCATAGCAAAAATGGCAAGTATATCTATACCACTTGCCCTACTGCATATATTTCTTCTTAAAATTATTATATTCATCATCAGTAATATCAGATGGTTTAAAAATTATTTTATCCGATTCGCTAATGAACTCAGCAGAGCAATCACCATTTTTAATCTTTACATTTTTATAAAGAATTATTGCCTCTTTGTAATTTTTAATCTTTTCATAATATTTCATTTTAGATAATTTACTATTAAGTCTAAATAGTGAAATATTACTAATAATTGGCAATTTGATACCATACTTTCTAAGTAATAATATAATTATTTCTATCACCAACAATAAGATTAAAATAATATAACATACCATAAGTGTTTTACTGATGTTACTACCCTTTACCTGTTCATCAATTATTATAAGATCCTTTTCTCCTTTAATATTATCGGAAGTGCCTACATCCAATGACGATGATGCTTCAACAAATAACTCAATACTATCTGTTTTAATTTCTTTATATTGTCCTGTAGAGGGATTAAAATAGATAAATTTGATGCCCTGAATAACATATTTCCCTCTCTTCTGAGGAATAAACATCTCTTTGAAAACTATGCTACCTGAGATATTTTCTGTTCTATTTATATTTTGCTCTATTTTACTATCAAAAACTCTGAATGAAGGGGGATATTCTGTAAATGGCTTCTGCATCACAGTGAGATTGCCTTTCCCTTTTATAGTAATTCCCCTGATAACAGGTTCCCCCACTTTAATCTTTTCAATAAATATACTATCATTTATTGAGAAGCCCCCTACTCCACCGGTAAAATTTTCACCCGGTTTCAATGGTAAAGGGTTTACACTAATTATAATAGGTTCTGTTTTTCTTATTATTTGATCATTGCCACCAGAAAACGGATCTATAAAAAAAGTATTAATATAACCTGATAATTTTGCCTGTTCTATTTTAATTTCTCCTGTCTTATTGGGAAAAAGAGCAAATTTTAATTCATTGACTAAATATCTCTCTCCATTTTTTGTAATATAGTAAGGTTCTTTCTCCTTCATCTCTTCTCGCCAGAAACCTTTGAATTCAGGGAAATCCAAGTTTGGATTAGAACTAAACGATATATTTCTTATAATACGATAAGTAATTATGATCTCCTCCCCTTTATAAACATTTTTTTTATTCACATCTGCTACGAAATCAACCGAATACTGTTTTCTGCGATTTGAATGCGACTGAGTTACTTTGAAATTATCAAATAATGGAATATTCGAGATGTGAGATTGTTTTTTTCCTTTATGAACCACCCCCTTTTTTACACTGATATCTATTTTATTACTCTTAATTTCTTTGTTATCATACTTTATTAAGAAAGGACCGATTGCAAAACTCCCCTCTTTTTTCGCAACTAATGTAAATATCAACTGTTTACTTACAAAAATCTTACCATTAATAAAACTATAGTTCTGTGATGATGACCTGGCTATGACATCAAAATTGTTGAAATGACTAACGTCAACATTAGGAAGTTTTGTGGTATTACCACTTACTTCGATTGTAACATCAAAATTCTCTTCTGTTCCCACTTCCTCATATTCGGAAGAAACCTTTACATTTACATCCGCATAGATACATATAGGGATTAATAGAAGGAAATAAATCAAAATTCTTTTCATATAATCACCATGTGAACCTTGGATTTAACATTTTTCTTACTGATGCTGAATCTTTCTTTATCTTTTTTCGGTTTCTCATCAAAGCATTTAGTAGTTTTTCCGCATCTTTTTTTGATAATTTGTTTTGCTTTTCAGGTTGTTTATTCTTCTTTTTGTTATCCCTTTTATCCCCCTTCTGGTCATCTTTCTTTTCTTTCTTTTCTTTCTTTTTATCTTTATCCTTGTTATTCTTTTTTTCTTGCTCCTGTTTCTTCAATAATCTCAATGTTTTTTCAAGATTATATTTTGCATCATTGTTCCCCGGATTTTTTCTCAGTGAATTTATATATAGTTGAGCTGATTCCTCCAGCTTTTTATTATTAAAAAATGTATTACCCATATTGTAATAAGCTTTCGATGACATCACAGAATCGCTATTTTCAGCAACTTTTTGCAAATATTCCAATCCGTTTTCTATACTACCCGAAGCAATAAGGTTATTCCCCTTATTATAATAAGAAATCATCTGATTTTTTTTATTCCTAATTTTATCGTACATATTAGCAGCTTCCTTATATTCCCCTTTGTGAAATAATTTATTACCTTTATCGTTATTAATGGCATCGCCATCTCCAAATCCTGCAAATAAAATTATTATAGCGAAAAGATAGAGATATTTTTTCATTTATCCTTTCTCCTGATTGGAATCAATATATTGCATAATAAAAGTAGGAATGCAATAAATAGTGGTATTTGAAACAATTCCCCATAATTAATTTTAATCCTTTCTTTACTAAAACTCTTCTTCAATTGTGAGATAGACTTTATAATACCGGGAAAAGAGCTCCCCTGATGTGCATTATAAAATGAACCATTTGTTTCCTTAGCTATCTCTTTCAAAGCATTATCGTTTAGCTTCGAAAGTACAAGTTTCCCCTCCATATCTTTCTTATAATCAACCACTTTACCTGTTTCGTCCTTAATAGGAATTGGTTCCCCATTTCCCGTCCCAATACCTATACTAAATATTTTAACACCTTTTTCCTTTGTATCTTTTAATATCCCTTTGTAATCACCTAAATTTCCTTCACCGTCAGTAATTAAAATAATCGCCTTGCCTATCTCCTTATCTGAAAATCCTTTAATTGCCGTTTTAATAGCCGACTCTAAATTTGTTCCCGGCTTCATATTCGGATTAACATATATCGATTCAATAAATTGTTTCGTTGCATCATAATCCGTAGAAGGTGGAGAAAGCAAATATCCTTCACCTGCAAATTCACCGACCCCAATAGCATCCTGATCTATCATATCGATAAAATCTACCATTGCTATCTTTGCCCTTTCCAATCTGTTAGGTGCTATATCTTCACAAAGCATACTTAAAGACACATCAATCATAATCATTATTTCACTACATCTTGTATTTACAACCTCTGTACTTTTATTATACCTGGGTCTTGCAAGTGCAAATGTAATAAAAATAATTGAAGCTATGAATATAAAAGTACTATATTTCAAACCGTTAATATCAATTTGTTTATTAATTCTTTTAAAAAGTTGAAACGACATTAATTTTACTGCTATTCTTTTCCTATTCCATAAGTGAAAAATATAGATTAATACTATCAAAAACAGAGCAATTAAACCATATATCCAATTATTACTTCCAAATGACATTTATACAATCCTATTTGTTATTAATTTTGACACTACGAATTCAGTCAATAATATTAAAAGAGCTATCATTAGATATTTACTAAATAATTCATTATAAACCGTTTTCTTTTTTGTTATGACTTTTGTTTTTTCCATACTATCGATTTTTTTATAAATCGATTTTAATGCTTCCGTATTATCAGCTCTAAAATATATACCTCCTGTTTCATTGGCAATCTTTCTCAGGGTTTCTTCATCAATTTCCGATTTTATTTTTACATAACGAGTCCCGAAAAGTGGTGTTTTGTATGGAAAAAGAACTTCATCTCTGCTACCTACACCAATTGTATAAACTTTGATATTAAGTGCCGATGCTATTTCGCCAGCAGTAAGTGGATCTATTTCTCCGGCATTATTTCTACCATCGGTAAGTAAAATGAGAATCTTGCTCTTTGCCTTACTATTTTTTAAGCTGTTCAATCCGTTTGCAAGCCCAAGTCCAATAGCTGTTCCATCCTCAATCATCCCAAGGTGAATCCTGTGTAATTGTTGCATTAATATTGAATAGTTCGTTGTTAGGGGGCATTGTGTATATGCATATTTAGCAAATACAACCAATCCTATCCTGTCATTTTTCCTCCCCCTAATAAATTCATCTGCTACATTAATAGCTGCTGTAAGCCTATTCTTAGGTTGCAAGTCTATAGCAGCCATACTACCTGATATATCAAGTATCAAAACTATATCAATTCCTTTCGTAGTTACCTTCTCATAAATCCGCCCGTGTTGAGGTCTTGCAAGTGCAAATATTATTAATGAAAGAGCAATTATTCTTAGCAGTATAGGAATATACTCTATAAAAGAGGAATGTCCGTAAATATCTCTTATTCTTGATATGTCTGAGAAATGTATATTTACTCCTCTATGCTGTCTAATATACAGATATACAAATAAGGGAATAAGCAAAAATAACAATAAAAAGTATTTACTGGCCAGGTGATTCATTTTTCATATCCTCTTTTAATTCACTTTCGATAGTGTATTTATCGACTATTCTCCTTACAAAATCAATATCTTTCTGCATTGAAATATATGTGACATCAGATGCATACTTAACTTTATCAATTCGTTCGATATTATCTCTTATATTATAAAATTCTCCTCTTTCAATCCCTAATTTTCTAATTCCTTTCATAAATTCACTTGATGTCATATCTATACTATTTATTCCAAATCTAAGATCAATAAACAATCGTAATATATATGTTAATTTATAATAGAATAATATGATATCTTTTTCATCTGTTAAATCCGGAATTTCTAATTCTTCAAGCATATTGTAAATTCTATCTTTTATACTTAATTCTTCTTCCATAACTGCAATACTTTTTCCTCTGCGTTTCTTAATAATAGTTTTTAATAATGTTATGATAATAAAAATAATACCAATCGTAAATATGAAAATTAATATATAGAATAACCAATTATGCGGTATATTTAATTGTCGGGCATTCTCTTTGATTTTTTCTGCATTGGATGTATCATTTTTAAGATGAGATATGTAATTCAATTGCATTGTCGGAGTAAACAATGAATCAATCTCTTTTTTATTTCTATAAAGAATCTTGAACTGTGGGATTGAATCTCTTGAAATACCTTTGAACAACAATTTATAATTTATCATAGTCGTATCATCATTAAATGTTACATTTAAAACTTCAAAATTACCTAATGATGTATCTTGTATCGGAGATAGGTATTTATAATTATGTGAATCGATCAATGTAATTATAAAACTCAGTGTATCGCCTGTTGTTATCGTATCCCTGGAGATTAAGAAAGAAGGTAAAGGTTTTGCTGTTATAAGAATTGGGAATAATAAGAATATAAGAATTTTATTCATCATTATACTGATCTTCTCTTAATCCTTTCTTTAAAAAATTTAATCAAATCCGGTATATATAACGATGATGTTTCAATAGAAATTGTATCTATTCCATATCTTTTTACTCTATTCTTAAATTTTTCCATTTCATCTATCACAGACAATGAAAATTCCTTCATTTTTTTCCCATCCGATGTATTGATATATATTCGTTCACCTGTTTCCAGATCTTCAAAAGGTATATAACCGATTTTTGGCATAGATATTTCTCTCTTATCATAGAGATATATTAAAACAATGTCATGTTTTCGATTTAAAATTCTTAATGTCCTTTCATAATCTTTATCTATGAAATCTGAAATCAGGATGATAACCGATTTTTTCGTTAATAGTCTGCCAATATATTCGAGAGCAAATTTGATAGAAGTTCCTTTACTATCCGGTTTAAAAGAGAGAATAGCATTTAACATCGCCATTACATGTTTCCTGCCCTTCTTAAGAGGGATAAATTTTTCAATTTTATCCGTAAATAACAGAAGTCCGACTTTATCGTTATGCTTTATAGCTGAAAATGAAAATATCGCCCCTAATTCAGCAGCCAGGTCAATTTTCGCTTTCTCGTATGTTCCAAATAATCCCGATCTGCTAATATCTACAAGAAGCATAATGTTCAATTCCCTCTCTTCATGAAATTTCTTTACATAAAGTTTATTATATCTGGCAGATACATTCCAATCGACATTTCTTATATCGTCACCTATAGTATATTCTCTTACCTCATCAAATTCCATCCCCTGCCCCTTAAAAGCACTTAAATATTCACCAGCAAATACATCATTTACAAGTTTTCTTGATTTAATTTCTATATAATGCAATTTTTTTACAATACTTTCATCTATCATACTATGGAACTTCTACCATATTGAGAATTTCATTTATAACATTATCAGCTGTTATATTATCTGCTTCAGCCTCATAACTCATTATGATTCTGTGCCTTAAAACCGGATAAGCAGTATATTTAATATCATCCGGGATTACATACCCTCTATTATCCATAAACGCCCTCGCTTTGCAAGTATGAAGTAAATATATACTTGCTCTCGGTGATGCTCCATATCTTAGATAATGACTGTAGCCATTCTCCTTATTCCTTGTGGCAAAAACCAAATTTACAATATATTTTTCAAGCTTTTCATCAATATGTATTTCTCTAACAACATTTCTCACATCCCTTAATTCATTTTTATTGATTACCTTCTTTATATCTCCGAAATCCTCGTTTACAACCTTATTCATTATTATTTTTTCCTCTTCCATTGTAGGATAATCAACCTTTGCTTTTAACATAAATCTGTCAACCTGAGCTTCGGGAAGAGGATATGTTCCCTCCTGTTCAATCGGATTTTCAGTAGCCATTACAAGAAAGGGATCATCCAGTTTGTATGTAGTACCGCCTATCGAAACCTGTCTTTCTTGCATAGCTTCGAGTAATGCGCTTTGGACCTTTGCCGGAGCACGGTTTATTTCATCAGCTAGTATAATATTTGAAAATATTGGACCTTTTTTTGTTTCGAAATCACCTGTTTTTTGGTTATATATAAGTGTTCCTATAATATCAGCAGGCAATAGATCCGGTGTAAACTGTATTCTTGTAAATGTTGAATTCATACAACTCGCAAAGGAGCTTACCGTCAAAGTTTTTGCAAGGCCCGGTACACCTTCAAGTAAAATATGCCCATCACATATCACACCTGTTAAAACACTGTCTATCATAGATTCTTGTCCAACTATTACTTTGTTTAATTCATTCTTAATCTTTTGTATAATTATTGTCTTTTCCTTGACAGCTCTGTCAATTTTGTCTATTTTCGTATTCATTCCAACTCCTTCTTACAAAAATGAATATTACCCTAAAATCTTATTTTGTCAAGTAACAATAATATTTTGCAGTAGATAGGTATAGATATACTTACCACTTTAATGAGAGAGGAAAGGATTAAATCCATTCCTCTCTTTTTAATTATTCCTGCCTCCCCTTAGTGAAATTCGTTGTTGTTTCTTTCTTTCCCTTTTCGGCTGATGTCTGACGTCTGTCGTCTGATGTCTATTATCTTTTATTCGTGAATTCGTGGTGGATCTCCACTTCTGTGATTTATTCCCTTCGTGGGATCATAGGGGCAGATCATTATCTGCCCCCATGAAATTAAAAGTTAAAAATCATCTCAACTTCACAACTTTCACTGTCTTATAGCCCTCAGCTTCAAAGAAATAGATACCTGCCTTAATATCCTTGCCAATGCTTGTTGGGGATTTTGTTATTGGGAATTTATGAATCAGTCTTCCCATTATATCATATATTTTCAGTTCCACACCCGCTCCGACTTTCACCTGTACTCCTGAATAGGAAGTGAATGGATTAGGATAGACCACCAATTTTTGTTTAGAGTCGAGAGTCGAGAGTTGATAATTTTCTTCTATCCCTACAAGTGGACCAAATTCACCCCATATCCTATAGGAGGAGTAGGGGTTGGGTGTAAAGGATGACCAGGTGACAAGATATTTATCTCCCATTACTGCTGATGAATGTTCTTTGCCATCTCCTATCTCAAAAGTATCAACAAGAACACCCTCCTGAGATAATCTTATACCCCATATCTTGTCTTCTCTCTCACCTGTGAGAAAATATCCATTACTATAGGAATTTACTCCCTGATTATAGATATTAAATGGAATAGTGCAGGTATCACCCGGTTCACAGACTATATTTATCCATCTGCCAAGAAGGTTTAAACCATCTTTTAATACACAGAAGTAGTTTGTTCCATCATAAGTAATAGAAGGATTCCAGTCCTGAAGACCCCCAAAAGGGTTTCCCCAAACAGGCATTCTTTGATACAAAATACCACCACCTTTACTCACCATTGTGCAGAATATACTATCATAACCCATAAAAGGTTCATCACACTCCTCCCATGCGATTAGATAGTTGTGATTGCTGTCATTGAAGCAAACAGAAAGAGCAGGAACCATAGGATAACCGGTGACATTTGAGATATTTGTTGGCGGTTGTAATATTATACCGGATGTATCCACAATACTGAAATATGCATTTTGAGGTGGTCCAGCATCTATCCATCCGACAAGGAATGTCCCCTCTCCTGCATCTATATCAAGAGTAGCAGAACTAATTCCATCAACTATATCTATGGTTTCAGGCATTGCCACTCCATCCCTTGTTATTCTTTTCCCCTTAATGATTGAGTCAGTATCATGCCACACACAAAAGTAATACTGGTATGTAAATGCAAGAGCATGATTCCCTGCACCAGTGTAACTGATATTTAATTGCTTTAATGGATTGCCATTTAAATCTATCAACTCTCCTCTAATACCCAGTAAATAATCTTTCCATACGACCAATGCACTATCTCCACCATAGGCACAATCTGATTTACACTGAACTGTAGCAGTTATACCAACATCTACTCCATACCAACCATCAAGAAAGTTTCCATCCCTACCTATGCGAGTGCCAACAATTCCACCCCTTTGTGGCTCACCATGAACCCAGAGTGAAAAGTATACACTATCGCAAAAAGCAACATCCATATTTCTTCTATAAGTAACCATTGAATTAGATGAAGAATGGTGAGAAAGGACAGTTCCATCTGTCTGGACTATTGCATTTACAATATCTTTATCCTCAATCAACTCAATATATGTAACAATAAACTTCTCACTATCAGAAGAAACTGCTGGACATTTCTCATCATATGAACTTGCATCGGATATCAAGATGGATGGGTCATCAACCACCACTCCATTACCATCTACCCTTGTTCCATATATATTATTATTACCATCTCTATTATCTTCCCATGCACATAGCCAGTAACCACAATAAGCAACATCCGGACTACCCCTTGCTCCTGTTGCATTAACCAATTTTATTCCTCCGACATCAAGGACGGTTCCATTAGAGGTCACCCTTGCACCGTAGATTTCCGAATAACCATCCCTGCTATCTTGCCATACAACGAAGAAATTTGTCCCATCAGATGCAACCCTGGGATAATACTGAGCATCTGTCTCTGTGCAGATATCAAAACGAACACCAACATTACCATTGATATCTACTATCCTGCCTTTTATATCTCCATCCCAAGTATCCCACACAACAATATATCCAGATCCACCGTAGGCAATTGATGGAGAATGATCACCATATTGAAATGTTTCTATAGATATTCCTGCTGTATCAAGTATCTCATTCTCTCTAATCCTTGTTCCATACAGACTATTGCCATCCCACCATACAGCTAAATAATTATCTCCATAGCCGCTGTGATAACCAAACGCAACTGCAGGCTTTACTTGTATGCTTGAATCACCCGATATCAAAAAGCCACAGGGCTCAACGGAACCATCCTTTGAAATTAGTGTCCCGTATATATGGTAATCATCTGTCCTTTTATCCTGCCATACAGCCAGGAAACTGTTCTCACCTGCTGAAATAGCAGGCTCATCCTGATTCCCTGGAGTCCAATAAATTGGTGGCTCAGGATCAACCATAAAACTACCAAACATTTCTCCAACTACAATCAGGATAGAGCATAGAACTATAACATATATCCTTTTCATCTTAACTCCTTCCTTTTCTCTCACTTTAGAGAAAATTTTTTATTTATTTTTTCAAAGCACCCAAATAATATGTTTCTCTTAATACCACCTCCTCTTTATATTACCGATAATAATAGATAGCAATTTCGCATAACTCGTTCATATGCAATAGATTCAGTTATCCCTCCTTTTTTTTGGTGTATCCGGATTACTTCGGATAAACATCCCTATGGTTAAATCCTTCATATTGAACCTACTTGTTCATCTAAATCAGAATTATTTAAATCCCAATTGTATGAAATCTTAATTATAATATTATTACTCCTTTCATACTTTATTTTAAATGCCATAACTTTTCAGCTATTTGTCATTCTATAAAAAACTAAATTGTCC
>CBDVEF010000026.1:0-10334 GCA_965372935.1 uncultured bacterium
TATTTTCTGTCTTATACCAACTATGCCATGTAGGGCTTACAGCATTTGTACTATCCACTTTTGGTGTCCATTCACCTATATAAACATACCTGGAAGCAGTATTAAAACGGTCAGGATGGGGTCAGGCTGGAATTGGGAATATAGAAAAGAAATGTTACCATTTTAAAAGTCTTTCCATAACACGCAATTTTCTGTTATCAATTTTCTTCTCTAAATAACTTACCATCTTTGATGTTCTATCAAGATATGATGCAATTTCTCCCCGTTTACTCTTGCTGTATATCAATGCCAAACAAATAAATAAACCACGAGCTTCTATTTTCTCTTTTCCACGACTCCGTCCACGCAAATCATCTAAACCAACCCCCGTTAATTGTTCCACACCTGAAGCTATCTCATCTAATACTTTATTTCTTATTGCATCTTTCTCCTGTAATTCCTCTCCAATCCGGTTTTTTACTTCCACTACAAAATCACCCTCTCCCAAAAATCGCTGGTCTATTACATTGTAAAACTCATCTTTACTGCTATCTCCAAGCCATTCCAGAACAAATATTTCATACATCTGTACTGCCTCTTGCTTATTCCTCGAAAAATGACTTAATATAAAGTCTATATCTATTAACTTACTTTCTTCATATCCAAGATATATCCTATGACTGCTCCATTTATACTCTACAGGATTCCTAACTAAACCAGCTCTTACACAATTTAAGTGAATATATCTTATGAGATTCAATAAATACATCTTTTTGTCGCACAGTATCGCCTTATATCTTCCCTGAAATAAATGCCCAACTGTCCTGTATTTCCCATTATACCACTGCGTGTATGATTGCAAAAATCCCTGCATAATCTTGGATAATGGTGCATTTTTCGTCTCAATGAGTAGGTGAATGTGATTTTTCATAAGAATATAAGCATAGAGAGAAAACCCATATTTTTCCTTATATTCAATAAGTTTTTGCAAAAATCTTAATCTATCTTTATCATCCTTAAATATGGATCCTTTTTGGTTCCCTCTTGTCATTACATGATAGAAAGCACCGGGATATTCTACTCTTGCCTTCCTTGCCATAATACATTATATATTCCAGTCTTTACAATTTGTCAATCCTATATTCCTAATTCCAGCCTGACCCCGTATTATACATCCTCTCCCATTGATGAGAGAGGATGTGAGGTGAGAGTGATTATGATTATGTAGATAACCAATATGCTAAGTAATTTTTCTATTTATAGGAAACGGGTTAAATCCGCTCCATTTATCTTCATTTTCTCTCCCCCTTTATATGTTCCCCTTTTATATTGAAGTAAATTCATTTGATAAATTCCTTTATCTTTTCTGATAATTCGCTTATTCTATAAGGTTTTTGGATAACATCCTTTACTCCCGCTTCTATAAGTGCTTTTGTCTCTTTACAGTAATTTGAGCCTGTAGATAACAAAACTTTAACATTACTGTCAATCGCTTTCATTTTAAAGAAAGTTTCACTACCACTCATTTTAGGCATTATCATATCGAGTATCACAAGATCTACTTTAAGGTGATTTTTATTAAAATATTCCACTGCTTCCTGCCCGTCTATACATGTAAATACTTGATAACCTAAACTTATTAGTATTTCACTTGCGACATTCCTTATCATTTCCTCATCATCAACAAACAATATTGAACCAAGCCCTCTTTTCGTTTTATTTAATGGCTGTAAGAATTCATCCATAGAGTAATCCTCCACTAATGGTAGGTTTATTATCATTGTAGTCCCATTTCCGGGCTTACTTTCTACCCTTATTGCACCACTATGTTTTATGATACAGGAATGAACACTTGCGAGACCTAATCCTGTACCTTTGCCTTGTTCTTTTGTTGTAAAAAATGGTTCAAATAGGTGTTTTTTTGTTTTTTCATTCATCCCAACACCCGTATCATTAATAGATATTTCTACATACTTGCCCGGATTAATATCAAATCTATGTTTGTTGATCATCGATTTATCAATATCTACAAGTTCTGTAGTAAAGGTTATCTTACCACCTTTGGGCATAGCATCAATTGCATTAATCCCCAAGTTTAGAAAAGCATTCATCAGATGAGTGGCATTACCTTGAATTATAGGGTTTATTTGAAAATTTTGCTCGATTTCTACCTTCATATTTAGTGTTTTCTTCAGCATACTAATTACATCCATAATAATCTTATTAAGATTCAATGTTTCCATTTGATAATTACCCTTCCGTGAAAAATCAAGCAATTGTCTTGAATATTTTGCTGCACTTTCGGATATTTTTAAAATATTCTCTGAAAGATCCTTTAATTTATTATTATCTTGAAGCTTACTTGAAAGCAATTCGGCATTTCCCATTATGCCGGCTAGCATGTTATTAAAGTCATGTGCGACTGCTCCCACCATATGTCCTATCGATTCCATCTTCTGAGCTTGAATAAATTCCTCTTCCAAAATATCCTTTTCTCTTTTAAGTTTATTGTTCCAAATAATTTGGGCGATTATATCCGATATGTTTTTAAGATACTCTTCATTATCATAACAATCCTTTCCCCTTCTAACATTAACCAACATAGCACCAATAGTCTTTCCCAAGTGTATAATAGGAATACAACAATTCCCAATCCTTTCATTCTCTTTTACCGTACCAGAATTATAACACTTCAATTCGTCTTTATATTCTATCTTACCTAAAAACATAACATCGCTACATACGAATTGATCAATTGATATTTTAGAGTACATATCCTTTTCAATATCAGTAAGGTCTATGCTTCCCTTCAATAATATATATCCTACTTTTCCATTTTCGAGAAAAATTGCCCCTTTTTTTTCTGTAAATAACCACTTTATTGATGTAATTTCTTCAAGTATATTATTTAATTTCTCTTCAATCGTTATATCCTTATTCGACTTGTCAAGCATTGAACCTACTAAATTTCTAATCTGTATACTTTTTTTCAATTTATCTTCATATGAAATTAACAGTTCTTTAAGATTTCGTGTATCATTTATATTGTCCCTAACATCACTTTTAACATTCTTCATATCTTTGTGTATTGTAACAAAATATTGTATAATGTTTTTCTCCTTTATATTTACTTCCATCTCTGCAATATTTACATCCGTTATAAGCCCTTTGATATCTGATAATTCCGCTCTATATTTATTTACCTTTTCACCATTGCCATTTGATTTATTCCGTTTAATAACAATTGAATCTTTATATGGTTTTATAAAATTCAAAACAGACTTACCTAATAATTCTTTTGAATTATTTGCATTGAAAAGTTTGACAGCAATAGAATTCGCCATAATTATTTTATCATTACTGCATAAAATAATTGCTTCCTTAAAATCCTCAATTATTACCGAGTAATGATTGATCCATCCAATAGGAGGAAGCTCATTATTAGCATTTGATACTGTCTTGTTAATATTATACATTTTACATCCCAACCTTATCAGGTTATTAATTACCTTTTCAGTCTCTTGATTGCATTCGTATATTTCAAATAGCTTTGCGTAAACTCTTTTGAGGGCATCTACCTACTTTCCATACTGCAATTATCATTCCTTTATTCAATTAAATTTAGTAATATACATATTTGCGTGAGTTAACATTTATGATTTCATTTTTATCTTTTAATTATTATTAATTAATTACAAAACTGTGGTGTTTTTACCATAGTGTTGTTAATATTGTATAAAATATATATATATTTATATTAATTTAGAATCACAAATTACAATAGGTTTTATTTATGAACCTAATTATAGAATTATCTTAGTGATCGATTAGATAAAGGATTAGATAAAGGAATGGATACAAGTCACTCCCTGTACATTGTTATTCTCTGTTTATTATTCCTATTGTATTCTTCAACATACATTGATATTCTTTCAATATTTTATACTATCTTTTCAATACATATCGCAATATTATTTCTATTTACAACAAATAATTATGTATCGAATCTATTACGGACTTATAAATATATTATTAGTGAGTTTGAGAAATCTTTGTGAAATAATTACATACTTTAATAATATTATATATTTTTTATTTGCCTTTATAAGATTGTTTAATGCAATAAAATATTAGAGGAGGATTATTCTCCTCTAATATTAATTTGAATTCAATATCGGAGGAGGGGGGACCGGTTCAGTACCACCACCACCAAACAATTGCGTGGGTGGATTGATCGTATTGCCTGTATTGATGATATTTCTACTGCCATCAAAGCTTCTTGAGCTGAATGCAAATAGCAGTAATGTTGAGAAGATTATAGCGATTATTTGTCTCATATATATCATTGTTTATCTCCTTTTTAATGTTTATTCCATATTTCTAATTCTATGGATTTGAATTCAATATCGGAGGAGGGGGGACCGGTTCAGTACCACCACCACCAAACAATTGCGTGGGTGGATTGATCGTATTGCCTGTATTGATGATATTTCTACTGCCATCAAAGCTTCTTGAGCTGAATGCAAATAGCAGTAATGTAGAGAAGATTATAGCGATTATTTGTCTCATATAGGTCATTGTTTACCTCCTTTAAAGGTTTGT
Source organism: uncultured bacterium (assembly GCA_965372935.1). Classification (GTDB taxonomy): domain Bacteria; phylum Hydrothermota; class 32-111; order QNBC01; family QNBC01; genus JAGLYS01. The sequence goes on from CBDVEF010000026.1 coordinate 4,582, forward strand.
TTTATCTGTAATTATGCAAATTTCATTCCACACATAAACAAAACATCATAAGTATTGATATTTTGTTATTTATATGCATTTCACGACAATTCAATTTATTTTTTTACGGCTTGATATATGCAACTGTGGTATTTTTGCCATATTTACACGAATAACAAGTTTATATAACGCTATTACGATATTTACATATGGCAAAAATGCCACACTATTTAAACAGACTATTTTTTATTCAAATATCTATAGACTGTCTTTGTATCTGTTTTTAGGACTCTGGCTGTTTTAGATATATTACCATTCATATAATTAACAACCTTATTTACATAATCCTTCATAAATCTTCTTTTCATATCTTTTAGAGGTATGATATTAGGTTTCTCATATGAAATTCCTTCTGAAATATATTTCATTTCTACTAATTTTTCATCACAAAAAAATACACATCGCTCAATTTCATTCTTAAATTCTCTAATATTCCCAGGCCAATTATAATTATACAGAGCTTCGAATACCTTGCCTGTCACACCTCGTATCTTTTTATTAAATCTTTTATTATAGTGACTTATAAAGTAATTAAGGAGGTATCTTATATCTTCCCTTCTCTCTCTGAGTGGAGGTAATAGGATAACAAATCCACTCAATCTATAGAAAAGATCTGCTCTGAATTTACCTTTTTGAGTTAATTCATAAAGATTCTGATTCGAAGCTATAATTATATTTGTATTAACCCTTTTATATTTTGTCGAACCTATTTTTTTTACCTCCCTGGTGTCAAGAAACCTGAGAAGTCTTGCCTGTAAAGAATCGGAAGCATTCGATATTTCATCTATAAACAATGTCCCTTTCTCAGCCGCCTCAAAATGTCCTATTTTATCCTCTCTTGCTCCCGTAAAAGCTCCTTTTTTATAACCAAACAACTCGGATTCCACAAGTGTCGGAGATAATGAAGAACAATCGATAAGTAACATCGTATTGTCTTTTCTATTACTCATAAGGTGAATAGTGTGTGCTGTAAGTTCCTTCCCTGTTCCACTTTCACCAAGTATTAAAACAGGAACATTCGATTCGGCAAATCTCTTTATTCTTTCAAAAACCTCGCGCATCTTTTTGGAGTGTCCGACAATATTTAACGGTCCGAAATATGTCATATCATCATTATCCAGAATTGTTTTTTCATCCTTTAATCGCTTAAATTCCAGAGCATTTCTTAGACTATTTGCTAAAAGTGTTGAAATTGCATTGAAAAATTCTTTCTCCTGATTAGAAAAAAGACTTGACCGTTTCCGGCTATCCAGATAAAGTGTTCCAAGAACCTTATCTTTACTAATTATGGGTATACACAAAATTGAACGAATTTGATTAATACGGACACTGTCATAATTCTTAAATTTATTATCGCTAATTGCATCCGTTGCAATAATTGTTTTCTTTGTTTTTGTTGCTTTTCTAATAACATTCCTGGAAAACTCTTTAGCATCGAATATTGTCGCATCATCTACATCCTCTCCTGTTGCAATAAGCTCGTTAGAATTTTCATCAAGCGTAAAGAAGAGACCTCTTTCAGCACCGGTGAATGTTTTAGCCATTGAAACAAGTGCTTTCTTGAATTCAACCGGATTTTCCAAATTATTCATCAATGTGCTGAATTTTAATATTGTATCATAATATTTTTTATTCCCTCTCTCGCTGAAGGATAGTATATCTTTCAGCCTCTCATAGGATTCAAATAGTTTGTTATCAATATCAAGCAAGTATTTTATTGCCTTCATATTCTTGAAAATCAATCTTGCCTCTTTAAGCAAAGATATAGATTTTAATATTTTATCCTGATCATCCCCTGTTGAAATTGCATTGTAATAGATGTCCGATAATTGCATTAATATCCTTGCATAAAGAAATTTCTGATTTTCTTTTGTTCTATTTAACAGATCATTTAAATGAGATTCAAGTATATCATCTGACATTTTACTCTCATTTATTAAAATTTTAACATATTCACATTCATCTTTATAGTGAAATAACACATGTTGATTGATTAATTCACCAGCTTTTTCAATTGCATTAAGGGCATCATCATTTCTATATAAATGCAACAAACATTCTGATTCATAAATTAGCGAAGAAATTTCCATCTCTATTTTATCAATTTTTCCAGATTTATCTGAGACTTCGCTAAAATATGAATATGCAACTTCAAACTTACAGTCAATATATGATATCAATCCTTTCATAAATGTTAATGATATTTTTTCCTTTTCATCTTTGATATTAATTGCTACTTTTTGTGCTTTTTCTATAAATTTACAAAGATCATCTTCTTTGCCTTGATATAGATATATATATGATATATTTAAAAGACTTTCAAGATATATTATATATTCTCTGTTTCCCAATGAAATCTTACAAGACAGATTATAGTATTTTATTGCCTGTTCCCATTCGCCTTTCTGATAAAGTATATTTCCATAAAGATTATATAATAAAGCGATATTATATTTATCACCAAGTCTTTTTGCTATTATAATAGATTCAGAACAAATTTCTTTGCATTTTCTTATTTCTCCCATATAAAAATAAATTTTTATACGATTAGTGAATATATTTAATCTTCTCTGTAAATCCTCGGTTTTTTCAATTACATCAAGACTTTTCCTGTAATATTCAAGAGCACTTTTATAATCTCTTCTTTTTTGATAAATAATCGCAAGCATATTATAACCTGCCATTAAATAATAATCATTTTTATATTCTGAACCAATTTCAATTACCTTTTTCCCATAATATTCACTCTCTACAAATTCATCTAACATATAATGCAATGTAGAAAGGTTATAATACAATTTCCCTAAAATCATTTTATTTTCTAATCTTGTTGATAGAATAAGTGCCTTTTTATATATATCTTTTGCTTTATCGTAATTTTTTAATGTATAATATAACCAACCCGAATCAAGTGATACATTAAAACGATTTTCGATTTCTAATTCACCTTTAAGTAAATTATCAAATATATTTTCTGCTTTTTCATAATCGGACATTGCAATATATGTCATTGCAATACGTCTGGAAATACCAATTTTGTCATTTTGCATCTTCACTCCATCAAGAGCAATATTATAAACAGACAAAGCTTCATTAAATTTACCTTTATAATAGTAAACATTACCCACTTTATCAAGTATCCGCTTGTTAAACCCAGAGATATTGTCAATTTCACCTAATGCTTTCAATCTCTCGAAAGATTTAATGATAAAATTCTCATCTGAAAGTTTAACTGATTGATTCAATAGATTAACAAGATAATCCTTTGCATTTTTGGATTTTGCAAAAAATGCATGATGTGCCTTCAATTGCAATATATAATGTGATTGTTCTAAAGTTTCAAGAAATCCAAGTATCTTCTTATGTATTAATATCTTTTCTTTATCATCAATAAGATTATTAACGCCTGTTTTTGTCAATCTATGAAGAAAATATAATTTATTATCTTCCGTAATGTTGAAAATCCGTTTTAATGTGTAACCATCTAACATTCTTATTATTTCTGATTCACTATATTTTAATATTCTTTCAAGCCAATTAATTGGAATTGATTCTCCAAATATCGATGTAATCTTCAAAATCAATTTTTCTTTACTATTGAGCTTGGCAAACTCCTTTTCCATCACTGTATTAAAATTCTTTGAAATAGATATATGTTTAATTTCCGATATATTGTAATTAAGTATATCTCCTTTTCTTTTAAGTAACTTTTTATCAATAATATTTATTAATATCTGTTCGATAAAGAATGGATTTCCATCTGTTTCTTCAAATAAATAATTGGTTATCTCACTGATATTTTCAGTAACACCAAGGATATTTTTTATCAATTTTGCAGTTTCATTTTTATTCAAACCATTAAGTTCAAATAGATTGATATTCGAATATATTTGATCGCTTAACAATTTATTGAATGCACTTAACACCTTTTCTGTTGAGAATATAAAAAGGAATTGCTTTTTACTTAAAATATCAGCAAAATAGAGGATAAAATCTATGATTATTTGATCTGTAATATTGGAATCATCTATTAAAAATGTATGAATTTTATCGGAAGGAATTTTGTTCATAGCAGTTTCTATAATTTTGAAAAATTGATACCTTCCCGTAATAGATAAATTTATTTTACCCTCTTTAATCATGCTTCTGATATAAGAAATATCTACATCCATAATTTCAATAAGATCCAATAGCCAATTAAATTTGAACTGTTCATCTTCTATTAATTTTATATAATTTACATTCCCCTTATTTAATAGTAGTTGATGCTCTATCTCTTTTAAGAATCTTGTTTTACCGACACCAGGAACACCATCGAGTATTAATATTTGTCCTTGTTCCGCAGAGATATTTTCGATTAATTTCAAGACTTTGGTTACATATTTTTCCCTGCCTATAAAATCGCTATAAAGTATTTTTTCTATAAATTCATTTTCAGGATTGACTTTATCTTTGCTGTTAAGAATATCAATAATATCATTAACGCTTGTAAATCTGTTTAATCGCTGTTTATTGAACATCTTCATAGCAGTTTCTTTGATATATTCAGGAATGTTTCTATCCTTAATGGGAGGGGGAATTTCATTCATTACTGCATCTATAATTTTATAGGTTTTATTATAATCGAATAATTTGCTTCCTGTAATACTCTCATATAAAATTATACCCAGGGAATATATATCAGTTCTTACATCAGGTTCTTCTCCCTTTAATATCTCTGGTGCAATATATCTTAATGTTCCACCAATCTCTTCTGCAACAATTGCTTTCTGAAATTGAACAAAACCAAAATCAACAAGTCTTACTACTCCTTGTTTATCAATAATTAAATGATTTGGTTTTAGATCACAATGTATGTACCCCTTTTTATGAACAAAACCAATTATATTAAGGATGTCAACAAATGTTGAAATAACTTCAGGATATTTGTGATTCTTTGCATAAGAATCAAATGGAATGCCTTCAACATATTCCATTGTATAATAATAGTAATTATTCTTCTGCTTTTTGAATGTTCCAATGTCAAATACTTTTACTATATGAGGATGTGAAAATGTTTGTAATATGGAGAATTCTCTTTTAAATTGCATTATATTTTTTGGATCCGAATTCATAAGTTGTTTTAGAACAAAAATATTATTGCTTCTTATGTCAGTAACTTTGTAGATTATACTATTTTGAGATTCAGACAGCTTTTCAATTATATTATACCTACTATTTATTTTCATACTAACAAAGTTTACAATATTTACTAAAAATTGTCTATGTTTATAATACAGGGAAAGGCAGACAGGTATGAATAACAGTTATAAGAGCCAATAGGAAAGACAACGCCATAGAAGCCGTAATAAAAATCGTTAATCGTAAATTGTGATTCATGTAGAGGCGCAAGATACTGCGTCTCTACATGCGAATAAAGAATATGGGGTCGTGCTTTCATTTATTCATTTTGATTACTCCCTCTTCGTGTAATTCTTCTCTAATTCGTGTAATCAAATTTATAATTTATTCTCCTTCTTTCTCCTACCCTTGGTCATTTCTTTCCTTTTGTGAAATTAAGGTAAAAATCATTCTCTTCCCCTTCGTGAAATTCGTTGTTATTTCTTTCTTTCCCTTCTCGGCTGGTGTCTGATGTCTGAAGTCTGATGTCTATTATCTCTTATTCGTGAATTCGTCGTATATTATAAAATCAAAGAAATATTAACTTGCGGGAA
>CBDVEF010000027.1:0-10313 GCA_965372935.1 uncultured bacterium
TTAGAAAATATTCATAGATATTTAGATCCTGAAATAAATTCAGGATGACAAAGATAGGAGGAGGAAAATAACCACGAATAATCACTGAAAGAAAACCACGGAAGGGGAAGATCTTTAATATGACAATAAGTGTAGATTCCTGCTTTCGCAGGAATGACAAAGAAGGAATGCAGGAATGACAAAGAAGGGAGGTGGGAATGAAAAAGAGAGAAGAAGAGAAAATAGGGCAGATAATGAACTACCCCTACAATTTCACTAATTTACTATTTTCGATTTGCGAATTCGTAATTTGATACTTGTAACTTGTAATTGTTGTCCATAAATATCTGCTCTTAAAATTTATAATTCATTGACAATTAACAACAATTCTACTAATATTTCAATATGACAAAAAGGGATTTAATATTATGTTTACCTTTCATCTGGTTGATAAAAGTGAAACAAACAGGATGATAATTCTATGAAAGTTAAAACTATTATTATACTAATTTTTGTTTTCTTATTTTTGATAATTCTTTTTCAAAATACAGAGGTTGTCGATCTTCGTATTTATTTCTGGAAGATAAGCATGTCACGGATAATTTTATTACCAGCTATTTTAGTTGCAGGATTTATTGTCGGTTTTATTACTGCAAAGATCCATAGGAAGAAACACCAGATCGGGATAAAAGAGAAAGATAACGATGAGGTAAGATGATAGTATCATACAGGTTGATATGTAATGATTTTGTACAATTTTAATGATAAAGGACTCATTATATTAATAATCAGGGCAAGAACAATTACGACTAAAATGGAGACAATTCCTGAATAGCCTTGATAAAACGGGAACGAGAAGAGATTACAATTGTGAGAGGGGGAGAATTATAAACCAGGTGGGTGTATTCATTATCTCCGATAGTGTTAATACTTATCGGGTTGTAATTATTATAATTATGCTTATAATACATATATTAAAAGGTACTAATTGATAAGGAGGTTATATGGAGAATTTAGATATATTTAGAAAAATACCGATATTTAGTGAACTTTCGGATGAAGAGATTAACAGGATTTTTACAATAGCACAGAAATCATCATTTAAATTAGGAGATATTATCTTTTCTGAAGGAAATAAAGGGGATGGATTTTATCTTATTGTCAGGGGGGAAGTAAAAATTACTATAAAAATTGACAATATTGGAGAGGAAATACTTTCATTATTAAAAGGGAATGTACATTTTGGTGAAATGACATTAATTGATGATGAACCACGATCAGCCAATGCAATTGCTGAGACTGATGTTATTTGCCTGTATTTTGATAAAGAAAAGTTTAATAAAATTATAGATGATGACATTTCACTTGGTAATAAAATAAGAAAGGGATTTTTAAAGGAATTTTCCAAAAGGCTAAGGATAACAGATAATAATGTAAAGAGGATTATATCGATACTAAAGACTAATGAAGAGGGGGATGATTCGGAAGGGGAGATAGGAATTAACCACGAATTCACAAATAAATAAGAAATAGACATCAGACACCAGACATCAGACACCAGACATCAGACGTCAGCCGAGAAGGGAAAGAAAAGAGAATTCATAACTCATAATTCATAACTTTATAATCACCCTCACCTCGGTCCTCTCCCTCGAGGGAGAGGAAGGGAAAAAGGGTAAACATTATCTCCCATCGAGCGAGGATGGAATATAACTATTGACATTCATTATTTATTTCATATAATAGAGAAATATGAATGTACTTGATTTGGAACATAAAAATTATAAAGAAACATGGGATTTGCAAAAAAAAATAGTTTCAAAAATACAAAATGATGAATTTGACAATACATTAATATTTGTAGAACACAATGATGTTTTTACATTTGGTAAAAGAGGAAAAAAAGATACATTAAAGGTTAAAGAGGAAATACTTAAAAAATTGGGCTTTGAATTATACACTATAGAGAGAGGTGGAGATGTTACATATCATGGTCCCGGTCAGCTTGTTGTTTATCCGATTTATGATATAAAATCTCATCTTGTTGGTGTTAAAAAGTTTGTAATGAATATCGAGACTGTAATAATTAATATGCTGAAAGATTTTGCTATAGATGCAGATAGTGATGAAAAAAATATCGGGGTTTGGATTGCTGATAACAAAATTGCTTCTATAGGCATAGCTTTTGATAGGCATATATCTTTTCATGGTGCAGCAATAAATGTTAATACGGATCTCAATAAATTCAATTATATAATACCTTGTGGGCTTGAAGATAAAGGTGTAACATCAATTCAACAACAATCGGGAAAAAACATATCCCTTGATAGTGTTAAGAAAGGGGTTCTTGATAATTGGATAAATGTATTTAATGAAAATAATATAAGATATATTAGAGAGAGTGATATATGAAAAGAAAACCATCCTGGCTAAAGGTAAAATTACCACAGAACGAACAATATGGAAAGATAAAAAAGATTTTAAAAGACAATAAATTACATACTGTTTGTGTTGAAGCTCAGTGCCCCAATCTTGGACAATGTTGGGATCAGGGAACAGCTACATTTATGATACTTGGTGATGTATGCACAAGAGCATGTAGATTTTGTGCTACTAAATCAGGTGATCCAAGGGGAATTGTTGATAGAGGTGAACCTGAAAGATTAAGGGATGCCGTAGAGATGATGAGGCTTGATTATGTTGTAATTACATCTGTTGACAGAGATGACCTACAAGATGGGGGAGCCGGAATATTTATAGAAACTGTTCAGTTATTAAAAAAATATAAAAATGATATTGGTATCGAGATACTTGTTCCCGATTTCTCCGGTAAGTATAAATTAATTGAGAGCGTTGTAAATTTGGATATAAATGTTTTTGCACATAATATTGAGGTAGTAAGAAGAATATCCGATAGTGTTAGAGATAGAAGATCTAAATATGATCTTAGCTTGAATGTTTTAAATCTTGCATCTGAAATCAATAAAGATATTATTATAAAATCAGGTATAATGGTAGGAATTGGAGAAACGGATGACGAGGTTTTCGAAGTTATGGAAGATGCTGCAAATAATAATGTAAAACTGTTTACAATAGGGCAGTATCTGCAACCTACAAGAAAGAATGTTGAAGTAGATAGATTCGTAACACCGGAAACGTTCGCTTCGTATGAGAAAAAAGGGAGAAAAATGGGACTTGTTGTCAAATCAGGTCCATTGGTAAGAAGTTCATATATGGCTAAAAAAACCTATCTGGAAGCAATTAATGCATAGAAGAATAGTTATTGATAACAATAGAAAACCAAGGGTTCTTATTGTAGGAATACAATTATTAAATAAAAGTGACATTGATTTTGAGGTTTTAGAGTTAGCTTCTCTTTGCAAAACCGAGGATGACGAAGTAGTTGATTCCTATATTGTAAAAACTGGTAATATTATTTCCTCAACTTTTATAACCAGAGACAAATTGGAGGAGGTCAAATCAATTGCCATACAAAATAATATTGACAAAGTTATATTTAATGTTGATCTACTTGCAAGGCAGAGAAAAAATATTAGTCAAATAATGAATCTTAAAATTATGGACAGAAATGAAGTAATACTTAACATATTTCATCAACATGCCAGAACAAAAGTTTCAAAGATTGAAATAGAGTTAGCGCGTTTAAAATATGCATATTCAAGGTTAGTTGGCATATATGATAATCTTTCCCGAACGGGTGGCGGTATAGGGACAAAAGGACCCGGGGAACAGGAAATTGAATATAAAAGAAGAGAGATTAGAGTAAAAATTAAAAAACTAAGAGATAATCTTGATAAAATAAAGGAGAGAAAAACCGTACAGAGTAGTAAAAGACAGGATGAATTTAAGTGTGCTATTGTAGGTTATACTAATTCGGGTAAATCTACAATTATGAAATCCTTGACAGGTTACAGGTCATATATAAAAGATGAATTATTTGCAACACTCGATCCTATTACAAAAATTTTACATTTTAACAGTTACGATACTGCTGTAATTACCGATACTATTGGTTTCATCCAAAATGCACCACCGGAACTTATTGATTCTTTTTATGAAACATTATCTGAAATAAAAGATGCTGATCTTAATTTGCATATTGTAGATATAAGTTCACCATATTATCAGGAACAGTTAGAAACTGTAGACAAAGTGATGAATCAATTGAAAATTTATCAAGAATCTATAATTGTTTTTAATAAGATAGATCTTATTTATGATGAAATATTATTGAAAAATATTAAGGAAAAATTCCCTGATGCTATCTTTATATCAGCCCTGTTTAATGAAAATATTACGAATTTAGTAGATAGAATCTATTCAATATATAATAGAACTTATAGCACATTAAAGTTGCCAATTGAAAAATGTAGTATATTTTATTCATCGGTAAAGAATAAAATCCCCATTAAGATTGTATATAATAGAGATAAATGTATGGTAAAATTCAGAAAGATATATGATAATCTAATAGATAAGGAATTGAAAGAAGTTGACTAAGGTTAATATTTATATTAATATATGGAAAATGGAGGTTTAGATGATAGCATTAATAGTTTTGATTGCAATAGCAATTATAATAGTGTTTTTTGTAGTAGGAACTTACAATACACTTGTAACTTCTCGTGTAAGGGTAAATAATGCATGGTCACAAATCGATGTCCAGTTGAAAAGAAGATATGATCTAATTCCTAACCTTGTCAATGCTGTCAAGGGTTATATGGAACATGAAAAAGAAGTTTTTATTAAAGTTACAGAAGCTCGTTCAAAAGCTATGAATGCTGAAGGTATTGCAAATAAGGCGAAGGCGGAAGGGGAACTTACAAATGTATTAAAATCACTATTTGCAGTAATGGAAAATTATCCGAATATCAAAGCAAATGAAAATATGATGCAGTTGCAGGAAGAGCTTGTTTCAACTGAGAATAAAATATCCTTCTCCAGACAACATTATAATGATGTAGTAGCATTTTTTAATACACTGATTCAAAAATTTCCACAAAATATAATTGCAGGGATGTTTGGATTTACAGGAAAAGAATTTTTCAAAGTTGAGATTGAAGAAGAGAGAAAAGCCCCAAAGGTACAGTTTTAATTTCGATTCAGCAAGATATAGATAAATATCCAGGTTTGCTACAATATATGGTATATATTTATAAATAATTAATATTACTTGACATTAATTATCTATAAATGTATACTGTTAGATATAATTATCTATAATTATATCACCTGTTATAAGGAGTATATATGGCTTTATCTCCAAATGATATCAAACCAGACAAGTTTTACACCGTAGAGGAAGTTGGAAAGTTATTGTCACTTAGCGGGCAAACAGTGAGAAATAATCTGCGAAAAGGAAAACTATCTGGTAAAAAAATTGGTCGAAGATGGCATGTAAAAGGGCTCTCTTTAATTAGGTATATTGAATCTTAAAAAGGTAGGAACTATGGCGAAAGGAAAAACTGGCATTGGTGTTGATATCGGAAGCTCACTAATAAAAATTGTTGAATTCGAAGGATTACCAAAGTCACCTATTCTTACTAATTACGAAATTAAAAAATTGGCATCTGAAGCTATAGTAGATGGTGAGATCATGGATAGAGGGCTTGTTATCAACACAATGAAAGAGATGATCGATGAAATGAAACTAAAAAATAAAAAGGTAGTTATATCGATTTACGGCAAATCTGTAATAGTAAAGCGTATTCAAATGGAGAAAATGAAAAGGAGTGAAATTGCAGAATCGAGAAAGTGGGAAGCAGAACAACAGATTCCATTTGATGTAAATAGTATTGAATTGGATTATGCAATTGTTAATCCGGACAGGCCTGATGGTAAAATGGATGTATTATTGGTAGCTGCCAAAAAGGATGCTATCCTTCAGAAGATTGATTTATTACATGAGGTGGGATTAGATGTAAAAAAAATGGACATATCGAGTTTTGCAATAAGCAATATATACGAATTTAATGCTGAGCAAACCAAAGGGCAGTTTATTTCACTTGTAAGTGTAGGATTCGAAGATACAAGTATTAGTTTTATTGATGATGGTATCTTTATGTTTACAAGGGGAAACCCTACTGCTTCAAAGAAGTTTGTGTATGAGTTACAGAAAAGATTTGGCATTACTCAGGAGGATGCAATTGACATTATTCTTGGTAAAAGTAAGGATAAATATAACAATGATGAGATCAATGCTGCACTATATGATTTTGTAGATAGTATTTCAATTAGTATTGAAAGAAATTTAACTTATTTAACCAGAGATAAGGAACATATTGATAAAATAATTCTTTCTGGTGGTGGAGCATTAATTCCGGGATTTAGTGAGTTATTGGCTAAGCATTTTGGTATAAAGGTAGAGATAATCGACCCATTTGCAAAGGTCTCAATAAAAGAAGGAATAGAAGTCAATAATCTTAAAAACATAGCTCCTATCATTGCGGAAGCATGTGGGTTGGCTTTAAGAGCTGAATAAATAGGAGTATAATTATGATTGATATTAATTTATTACCACAAGAGATGAAAAAAGCCAAGAAGAAAGATCTTGGTATGCCCAAAATAGGTTTTAATGTAAAATTCCCGGTAAAAGGAGGAGTATTCCTTATAGTGGGAATATTTATTATTGTAATTGCCATAATTGTTGCTTTCACTTTTAAACAGCAATCCACTGTAAACAAATTAGAAACGGAAATTGCTACAATGGAAACCGAATTAATGAGCTTAGACGAAGTAGTTAATCTGGTAAATGATTTCAAAGCGAAACAGAAAGATCTACAACATAAAATTGGTATAGTAGAACAATTGAATACTGGAAGATTAAATGAGGCGAAAATTGCTGATAATTTAGCAATATGTCTGCCTGATTATATGTGGTTAACATCAGCGACGCAAAAGGGGAATACTTTGGAGATTAATGGTGTTACATTTTCTATTATAATAGTTTCGGATTTTATAGATAATTTGGAGAAGAATCGATATTTTAATGCAGTTAACCTTAAAGTAATTGAGAAGAAAAGATTACTTGAGCATGATATAAAGGAATTTAAATTATCATGTTCAATAATGATGTAAAGGCAGGTTTATATGGACAGAAAAAATGTAATAGTTATTTCGGTGTCTGCTTTACTTCTCATCATTATAATAGTTTTATGGAATTTTTTAATATTGAGTAAAATCAATGAGAAAATCAGAACACTTAAAGATACTCACACTAAAGTTTCTGCAGAACTGAGTAATGCGAGAAGGGTTGCAGCAAGTCTTGATGAAACAAAGAGGAAATATAAAGAGATGGAACTTCAATGGGGTAAAGCAAGTGATATGCTTCCAACAAGTATACAGACTCAGAATATTATACGATTAGTTGGAAAATCTGCTTCACAGAACAATATTAAGATTATAAAATTTTCTCCAATCGGTGGTGTTACAACAACAGAAGACTATTCTACAGCAAAATATATAATAAGTTTATCATCTGATTATAATGATTTTGGGGCTATGATAACTAATCTTGGTATGATGAAAAGGATAATTAAACCATTATCATTTAGTGTTAAAACTAATCCGAAAGCTACAGATAAAACACTAAGAAAAGAACAAAATGTTATTGCTGATATCACAATTGAAACCTATGCCCTTAACCCGGCATTAAAACCCTCTAAAAAAATAGATAAAACAGGGGGCAAGAAATGAGAAAGATATTATATATTATACTTATATTTATTCTGATTCTTTTTGCTGGATGCAATAATAAAGGGAATGTCTCCAATTACCTTATAAATAAAATTGTAACTTTTTTTGTAGGAAATAGTGGTGACAAAAATGTTGGACAGGGGAATATTGCAACTAATGGGATTTCCAATAGTATATTACAAAAGAATAATGATACTGGTTCCGAAGAGGTTGGAAATACGGAAGAGGATACCATTAGTCTTGATAGTCTCTTGAAAGGGGTGCAATTACCTTTCAAAGTTGAAACATATGTATTCAAATCAGCAAAGAAACGAGATATTTTTGAACCATTGCTTTCAAAGAGTAAAACTTCAGAGGCACTTAATCTTGATAACTCTATTCTTACTGGAATTGTAACAGGTCCTAATGGAAGAGTAGCTTTAATTAAGGAATTTGGAGGGCAAGGATTTGTATTAAGAGAAAATAATAAAATTGCTAACGGTTTTGTAAAAGAAATTGGAAACGATTATATAATTTTTGAAACACATCAGTTTGGTTTTGTGTCTAAAACAACATTTAGGCTTGAATCAGACGATCAAAAATTAAAATTTTAAAAATGAGGTATTATATATGAGAAAGACAATAATAATTCTATTAATGCTGATCCTTCCATTAATGTTAATAGGGACTGAAATTAACAGTATTTCGGTTCTACCCTATAGTTTGAATAAAACATTAGTGCAGATGAAAATTACAGGTGATGTAACATTTACTGATTATTCGCTTTCCGAACCTTCAAGAATAATTTTAGATTTTGTAAATATTAGTAATGATATTCCTCTGGAGAAATATATTATCGGACAAGGTGGAATCAAAGGTATTGATATTTCAAACCCTAATGATATGGTAATCAGATTTAATATTATGTGTGATGATGAGTTTTCCTATTCTATCACGCGTAACGAATCAATTATTAATATAATAATAAATTCAGGAACGGAAGAGTTTACCACATATACAAAAGAGTTTTTAAATAGTGAAAACATTGGAATAGATACAGAAGAGGGATTAATATCATTAGATCTGGAGAATGCTGATATTGTAACTGTTTTAAGAGGATTGGCTAATTATAGTGGCAGAAATGTAATAGCCAGTAGCAATATTAAAGGAACCGTTACGGTTAATTTACATAATGTTCCATGGGAAAAGGCTCTGGATGTTATTTTGAGGTCTGCTGGATTTACATATTTAATAGAAGGTAATATTATTAGAGTTGGCACAGGAGATGAATTTAAAAAAGAATTGCAAATCAAGGAAGAATCCAACCCAATAATCAATAAGGTTTTTAAATTAAAATTTGCTCATTCAGATGAAATAAAAGCACCATTAAATAAATTATTGTCATCAAGAGGTGGTATTGAAGTTGATAAAAGGACAAACTCGTTAATTGTTACAGATATTAAAGAGAACGTTGATATAGTTGATAAGATGCTAAGTGTATTGGATTCTCCTAATCCACAAGTTGAGATTGTTGTAAAAGTTGTGGAAATTGATGCGAATTATGACAGGGCACTTGGCATTAATTGGGAAGTTACCGGATTATCATCACCCTCAGGTGATATAAAAGGAAATGTAAAATCAGGAGAACAAGTAGCACCACATACGACTCTTAATATTGGAACAGTTGGTTCATATGTTAATGTAAATGCGAAGCTCCAGATGTTAGAGAAGGAAAATAAATCAAAGACAATTGCAAATCCTCGGATTACAGCTGTTAACAATCAAAAAGCAAGTATACTTGGTGGTAAAAAATTCACTGTGATTATGTTAGATCAAGGAGGTAATGCTATAACAAAATTATATACTGTTGGTACGAAAATAGAAGTTATACCTCAAATAAATTCACTAAATGAAATTACAATGGATATTCATGTTGAACTCAGTACTGTGGAAGGCGCAGCGACAAATCATCCTATAATTAATACTACAGAAGCGGATACAAGGCAGGTCGTAAAGGATGGTGAAACAGTCGTTATGGGTGGTTTTATCAAGACTACTGAATCAGATACCAAAACGGGTATACCACTTCTCAGGGGGATACCTATTCTCGGAAATATTTTTGGTACTACAACAAAGCATGCCGAAAAGAGGGAAGTGCTAATATTCTTAACACCTCATATAATTAAGTAGAAGAAAAACAGCGTATATCAGGGAGGAGAGATTTTCTCCTCCCTCTTTTTTATTTTCGCTTTCAGAATTATTATTTCATTTATTAAAACTCTTTTTAATGTAAGCATTTGAGCTTCATCAAGATATTGTAGTGACTCGTCAAATTCTGCCATCTCAAAATAGCATGTTCCAAGAAGGTAGTAAATATATGCCCATTTTTCATTGTCATTATTTGAATAATTTAAAGCATTTTTAAGTATTATTATCGCATTTGAATAGTTGTCTTCTTGAATTATATATTTTGCCAATTGAATATATAGGTCATATTGCATTATTATTGTATTTTGTGCAGTGTTAGCTAATAGTGTTTCAGCTTGTCTTAATAATCCTTCCCTGGCATATATATTTGAAAGAGACAATACGGTTTGGATATAAAATGAGTCTTTGACCACTCCGTAATTTTTTAAAAT
>CBDVEF010000028.1:0-10178 GCA_965372935.1 uncultured bacterium
ACACCGCTATCCGTAACGATAATCCCGATTTTTGATTGCCCAGTAACATATTGCCCGTAATTGCTGCCTTCAAAATAGAATTCAGCTTCGATAGTTTTTTCATCGACAAATAAATTAATCGTATCTATGGCTATATTCCCTACATTATCGCTAATATGAGTAATAAGATGATATTTCCCCTTCCTTTGAATCTTAAACGGTGTGGTATAATTACACATCGTATCACCTATCTGATACAATACATCCTTGATTCCGGAACCCGTCTCTTCCGTATTGAACTCTATCATTGTGCTTGTATCTATTGTTGTTTGATTGCCGTTATTATTATAATGATGATATCCGATGAAATTAACACTTAACGATGGGATAATGTTATCATAATATAATGTCCTGTCATTTATCCCCTCCATTTCATCAAGATTGTTGATACTATAGAAATATACATCATTAAATCCTGTATTTGTTAATTTGAAAGGTTCCGTGTATTCATTAAAACCACTCTTTTGATTTGTGATTTTGTAATATATCCCTTTTGTTCCTACATATGTTGATTCGGATTCTAATGTAATATATGATTTCGGGGACAAATATATCACACCGTTATCTTCATAATAGTGGCAATATGATATATATGTTTCAGGAATTTTATGATTTACATAAAGTATTTTGGAATATACGGCACTTGCATTCCCACATCTATCTGTCCCTTTATAATATACATCTATATTATCACAATAATTGGATAATTGTATTGTATCCTCGTACTGTTGCCATACTCCGAATCTTTGCTGTTGAAATTCAATCTTATAGAAAATATCGGTATCGGTAACATCGATATAATTGAATGAAATTGACCCGTTATATGAAACACAAACAGTGTCATTCTTCATAAATGTTTTTGGCTTGATTCTCATAATTACCTCAGGGGCAGTTTTGTCTATTGTAAATTCCACATCTTTTACAGTTTGATTGCCCATATTATCCGTTGCACTGAGGGATAATGTATAACCTCCTTCATCAAGTGTGTCTGAATTTATAATAAGTATGGGGTTATCAAGCGGAATATTATCACGGGAAGGGATATTCCCAAATGTAAGGTTATATGAACAATATGCAAGTCCTGAAAGAGAATCGCTAAATTCACAAGTAATTATTAAGCTATTATAATGTGTATTATACCCAACTCCTTCTTCTACAACTGATATTTCAGGTGCCGAATTATCTATTGTAATCTTTACGGAATCTTTACCGTTAAATCCGTAACTATCTGTAATTTTAGCTTTTAACCATATATTACTACCATCGGAATATTCTCTCGTATCCAATATAAACCCACTCCCCGAATGGCTTTCTTCTCCAATATAATATTCAAAAGTCTGTGAAGGATATTTGATATACCACTTAACGGGAGGTGGCACATTAAGAGGGAATGTCTGTAGGGTGACATCCCCCTTAAATGTGCCACTAAGGGGATGAGAAATAGAGAGATCGTAATCGAAATAAATATGCCAATTCGCATTATTAGAATATACTAAGTAGTCATCCTTATCTTTTATAATTATTTTTGCATTATATTCACCACTATTTACAGGAGTATTATCTATATATCCATTCCAAATAATGCTTATATTCCCACTATTGTCAGGACTATACCGTTTATTGAATATTTCATTCCCATATTGATCTAATAATGTATAATATATATTCATATCCTTTCTACAATGAATGCTTATTGTGTCTGTTTTTAAACGATTAATATAAAGAGAATCCTTATCTACATTGAGACTATAGCCACCCTCTAAATAGAATGTCTTTACTTCACTATTTTTTATCGTGTCATTCTCACCTCTGGATGTATCGATATTATTGCCATATATAAATACTTTGCTATATTCATCGGGAACACTATCGATAATAAACAAAGAATCATTATCCCTGAAATTACCAATAGGTATATCATAACTGGTTACAGTAAAAGTACCCCTTCCATTAGAATCATTTTTTATATCATATATATTTAATTTTTCAAGCAAATAAATCGAGCCGGTGTAATCTTCATTTTGTATTACGAATGTAATTGTTATTGTATCGGGGATTATAACCCCCGTATCCACAGGAACACTTTTTAGAAGAATGGCAATTTTATTATCCGGTAATGATTTAACTTTTTTAATATCGAATCCGAGTTCGACCGTTTCCGAATCCTTTAACGGTGTATAATAATTATGTTCTCCATCCTTTGGGAATTTCTCCGGTCTCGCTGTAAGTGTCCACATAATATTGCTATCATTATCATAATCCTGTGTCATAACCGAACCGTTTACCCTTCTAATCTCACCGTTATTGCCAATAGAGAATAATGATATGTTATTTACATCGATATTCAGGTTATTTTTCTCCCTATCTGTAAAATGATATAAAAGAGTCGGACAGTGCCCCGTATCTGCAAAAACCTTTCCCATAGGATACATTTTTACTACAGGTCCCGTATTTCCACCTAAATATGGTGATGATTCTCCTATGTTATCTGTCTCAAATCCTATCGGGACAACCTTTGAAAGCGTATCTCCCGCAAATACTCCCCCGGGGAAATCAAGTGTAGCTCTTTTGTACGGACTTGATGCAATGCCACCGTTAACGGTTTTTATAATATTACCTATGTGAAAATCCTTATATTTTATACTGTCCGGTACATTCGTATCTCCCTGAAATACAAGTAATCTGACATTCCCGTATACATTTCCGATATCCCAGTAACCAAGAATCGAATCTTCATTCCCCATTGGCTGGTACAATATACTATCAACCGGATGTATTGTGCTATCCTGAATATAGTATAATTTATAATTGGTTTTAATCGGATTGTTTGTCTTTAATATAACATAATCCTCCGGCATCTTTCCAGTCCAGTATATTTCAGGTTGAAAATAGCAATCTCCTCCATGACCAACACTGGTATCTGTGTGATAATTGCCAAATGTATCACCAAGGAATAAATCCCTGTGTATTTCCCCGTTAGGATAGCAGATATTCACATCCCAATCCGTATATTTAATATATTCATTGCTTCCCTTATTTGATGTAAAGAGTTTGTAATATGATGAGTCGGGCTTGAATTTTAGGTCTATGCTATTTCCCGATGGTATTACGGTGAAATTCATACCAAGAAGTGGCACTATCGTATCACTTACCTCACTAAAAACAATACTGGAATCTTTCATTAATACAATATTGTTATTTATAATCTCCCCTGTAACATTACATTCAAAATCATCTATATTACCATAAGGGGTTATATTATCTATAATTGAATCAAACATTTCCGGATTACTCAAATTAATATATATATCCTTTGAATAATTCCAATCCTCATTTGAATATAATTTGAATGAATCTGTTTTGTAATTAGCACTACTTCCGAAATGTATACTTGAGAGATAATAATCATATATTATAGATGTGTCATTCGATGGTTGTTCCCTTGGGTGATTTCCTTTGATTATCAATTTATAGTAGTTGTCTGCAACTATACTTATTATTGTATCAGTTTGCCATCCATGAATATACAAATTACTGATTGTATTTGTAGGGGATTTCCATGTCTCGTTTTCATGAATTGTGTAATCTGGTGTTTTCTTCTTCATATTAAGATGCAAATGCAATTGTAAACTGTCCTCTATATTTTCGTTATAATAATCCTTATAATATATTTTATCCCCGTATGCTGAAAAATCGCTTGAATATGCCTGAACTAATTGGGCATTTATTATAGAATCCGGAAGAAAGTAGTCGAATTGAGAGTCAGATAGGTTATTGTGAAGTATAAGCTCTTTTTCTGCTAAATCTATATTTGAATAAATATTATTTTTATACGATTTAAAATAAACTGTATATACAGAATCAGTATTATAGTTAGAAATACTAATTGTATCTACACTATCTGTGATTATTGTATCAATAAAATATTTATTTTTATCCAACCATAAATCTTTCCTCGATGTATCAGGAGATAGATTAATATTTATCTGATTAGAACCATATGGAGTTATAGAAAATCCATTGCACGAAATAATTGAATCCTTTTTTACATTTGTATAACAATAAGTATTATTGCTATCTATTAAAGCATTTATATCCAATCTGCCCGGATAAGATTTTGGTATTGAAAACACACTATTACTGCTACTAAAACTCAGATTATATGTATCTGATGTATCAGAATAATATAAACTGTCACTTGGAACATTTTTATGAAATGATATTGATATTTTAGACCCATATATTGGAAGATCACCTGGAACACTATATGGTTTTGAACATATCAAACTTCTTGAATAAATAGTATCTCCATTTAATGTGTTATTTTTTAATACTCTAAAATATACATTTCTAACATAACCATTATAGCTACTCTGAGTCTCATTGTATACCTTAACAATCAGTGTATCATCATCAACATTAAAATCACTTAAATTAGTATTTATATAGTAATACTTAGTTAATGTTATTCCTAGATCTCTCGTTGTGTCAGATAAATATGACCCATAATAAAGATTCTCAATTAACAAATTATAATTATAATTGTTTCCATTTGTAGTATCTATTCCAATTCTTGTTGTGTCATAATTTAGAAGTGTTTTTTGTCCAGTACCATATAAATTAGTATTACCCATTAAAATGGAATCAACTTGACTATATAATTTAGTATACAATTTAATTGTTCTATCTTTTTCAGTACAAACATTCAAATCCCCTCGTGCAAGTACAGGTTGATAATTGAATGCTTCATATTTAGCACTAAAATTATACATACCTTTTCCATTGAATATAGAGTCATTATCAATCATTCCCATAAAGAAATTATTCGGTATATATATATCCGAATCAGATATTGCAGGAATATTTGAAACATTAAAATTCGCTGAGTTTTCCTCTACCGTTCTCGTGCTATCGGGATTTGTTGCTTTTATTCTAAAATAGAGAATATCCCCTCCTATAAGATTATCATTTCCATAATAGCTTACATCCTTTATTAAGTTACCCGTTAAAAAGTATCCGTTAAGGAGTGTGGCAATTTGATTGCTATCTTTATATACACTAACCGTAACATACCCGTCTTCATTTAATCTAAATTTTAGCCCGGCAGGTATTCCAGCCCATGGGTTCACCTCAAATTGTGTTATTTCAACATCCTCTATCTCAATATTATCCTTTACAATAATATAATCTGTTGTATCTGCGAGTCCCACACCATCTGTTCCTACTGCTGATACATTAATGTTATACTTACCACCAGGCACATTCGCTCCTCCGAATTTCTTTAGATTCCAAACCTCTTTATTGTTTTCTATAAGATTTATTACATTCCCATTGAATATTACCTTATCTTTTCCAAAATATATGACATTTGAATCATTATCTCCCTTCGAAATATTGTATCTATTCCCATTCGAACTGAATTCCGCAATAAATCCTGTTTTAGTAGGCAACATCCCTCCTGCAAGCATTTCAGAACCTATATTGGCAATTACAACCATTGGTGTATCTATTTGTGTTGAACCTCTATAACCTGCCGGTGTGTTCGGATTATATATCTTCTCCCATTCTATTAGATTTATCGAATCATCGGGAATAAGCGATTTGATAGATATATCTACCGTTCTTCCTATATTACCACTATTATATCCCTTCAAATAGAATAGATTATTCTCCTTATATATATAATATCCCGTTTGATCGCTTGTTGACGGTTCACCTTTGTACGGGACAACATTATTTATAACCTTATGATATACATTGCCAAAACTATTACTTGATATATCTATACTCACATCAGATAT
This sequence comes from uncultured bacterium, assembly GCA_965372935.1. GTDB lineage: Bacteria > Hydrothermota > 32-111 > QNBC01 > QNBC01 > JAGLYS01. The sequence continues at coordinate 5,841 of CBDVEF010000028.1, forward strand.
TTTCTTACCTATTTCGTAGTTTATTTCAAGTTTATCACCGTCTTCCGGATTATATATTGAATCATTTCTTGCTCTGTTTGTAGTGTCTCCTGCTATCTTTTCAATATTAAAATATTCTATTTCAGGTGAAGTCGAAAGTATATCTGCATTAATATACACCGTATGTTGATATTCAAGACTATTTCCCGTTTCTTCGAATGTTTTTAGATTTAATATATATTGCCCGCTTGTAAGTCCTTCCGTATTCCAATATGCAAGTACAGTTGTGTCATTAGCAGGTAATATTGATATATATGAAGAATCCCCTCTTTTGTATTCAGGAACAAAAATTCCATTGTGTTGCCATTGGGTTTCTCCTACCTTTTTATAACTTATTTCATATCTTGTAAAATCATAATAGTTATACATATCGGGATCACCTGCATACCCCATTATGGATGAAAAACCTTTGGGTATTGTATCACCTGATTGTGGGGATGTGATTTTTGCTCCAACTGTTCCGTATATGAATATTGCATTTCTATGATTGCTGTTTCCAAATCTATCTTTTGCATATATATCAGCTGTATATACACCGTATGCATTACTACTCACTACAGAAATAGGGACATTTATCGTATCTGCAATATCAGGATTGCTGGTGATTGTACTTGTATATATTGTATCCGAATCGTTATGTACAATAATTCTTACCGAATCAATCCCTCTATTAACGATAACATCCCTCTGTTCCGATAGTATGAATCTTAGATTTACAGTTGTATCTCTTTTAGGTGCAATGTATGGCATTATTATCGGATGTATAATCTCGGGTGAAGTTCTGTCTACTCTAAGATAGGGACTATTTGATAGAAATACATCCGGATTATATGTAGTATCATTCCCCGCATCATCTACACCTTTTAATACAATATTATATACACCGTCAGGGAGATATGAACCCTGAGTGCTTTCCCCTTCAAAGTAATAATACTCATCCCAATTGCCATATTCATCAACAGTCGAATCGCCTATAAATTGTCTGTAACGCTTTTGTAATGTGTCTGATGTGTCTATATATGTTACATTGAACTGACTATGTTCATTCGTTCTATATTCCATTATCATCTCGTTTATATTCGATGTGAATGGATTTGGTGATAATTGTTCATCGACGAATAGTTTGGGCGGGTCATTGTCTACAATGAATGTGACAGATGTGTCTTTTCCATTACCTGCATGGTCATATACATAAGCTTTTAATCTATATTCACCTGATGGCACAAGATTACCATTATTATCTTTGTAATTCCATTTATATATATGCCAACTTCCATAACTCATTTCTGTCACTGTGGAATCAACCATACGATATATATTAACAAAATTGTTGCCAATCATAGAATCAATTTCTAAAATTATACTATCTGATCTTGGGAAATATTGTTGCATACTATCATCATTCGTTTCAAGATTGATATACATTAAAGAATCGACTCTCTGGGAATATTTCTTATCATTCTTTGGTTTTATTATTCTTATATATGGTTTTGTGTTATCTACATATAGATTCCAATATACTTTAAGCGTATCAGTATGCCCTTGTATTTTGAATTCTACTGTCACGAAATGCTGACCCTCTGATGGTTTATTAGTTATATATGCACAATAATCCTCACTTGTATCTCTTAATGTATATGCAGCAAATTCTATACTATCAAAATATATTTTAAAATCCTCTATAGCTGAACAACTTGTTAATCTCATTTGTAGCGGTAATGTATCATTTAATGAATCACTCCAGATTGTTCCGGTTCCATATGTTCTATCCAATGATATATCAAAATCCATTGGGGGATTGATATTCTCTACTATATAATCTCCATTTATGAAGAATTTAGCCCTTGTCAGAGTTACATCCCCAAGCATATTTTTTGAATAAACACTAATTTTATTTACTCCTGTAAATAACCAGTCACTATTAATATTATCTATAACAAAATTATTCCCATCTAATCCTAATTCATTGCCTGTAATCGAATCTCTACCAAATGATATTGCCCCTCCATACTCGCTTTGTCCATTAAATGCAAATGTGTTCTGTGTGTTTGCAAGGAAATACTCATCTATCCTACCATATATCTTACTGGGTTTCCCCGGGAATGTGTCTATTCCATTTTCTTTAAATTTTCTGTATTCATATCCGGTAATATTACCTGAAGTATCTTTTATTGCAAAAGCTGCCGAATCTATATATACCTTTGGGGGGTCTTCTATTGCTTTGAGTATTGCATCTACTTGATGAGGGGAATTGCTATGCTGAAGATTGTGAATCGTTATATGCTTTGAATTAAAATTATGGTTTAATGAATTTAAATCCTCTCCACATTCATCTACCCACATATCTGTTGCAAAGTCAAACCATGTCCAATCTATCATTGAAATTCCACCAACTGTTAAATTATATAAATTCCCAGGCAATGTTGCTGCATAGTAAATTAACAATGGAATTCCCGTTCCATATACAACCCCGCCAATGTTATTGTATTTAATTCCTACATTACAAATAGAAAACGCAGTTTTATCGGAACCCAGAAATTGGTCTCCTACAATTGAAGCAAATTTTGCTCCTCCATCAATATATGCTTGTGAATGTTCTCTATTTTCATTTAAACATTTTGAGTATTTTCCTAAATCTCTTAATGCAGGTTGCAATACACTTCCTCCGCCCCTGGCTTTATTTGCAATCATTGGTAAAATTGCTATTGAAAACAAAGCCCTTTCCGAAGACATATCACCCCAATTCCACCAATCTACAGAAATAGAAGCCGAAACATTTATGTTTAACCCATTTCCACCTGTACTTACTCCCGCACTCCAGTTAGTAAATTGAACATTAGCAATCCCACTTAATAAAAGGACTAAAGGGTGGTCTAATAAATATGCATATACCAAATCCCCTGCCCCGGGTGTTGCAACCCATGTCCCTGCATTTACTCCGTCTACCGATATATGTTTATGTATATGATGAACCAACATCGTGTCCCATATCATTGCCTGGTGTATTGTTGTGTTCCCCATACTGTGAGCAATAAGAATTATCTTGGCTGTAGTATCATTCACCCATGTTGCTGTTCTCGATGTATCAGAAGGACCTGTGCCGTAATACTCCCCAAGTACACTCCTTATCCTATTGGATAGCTCTTCTGCCTGACAACAATATGTGGGAGAATTGTACCTGTCTGCAAGAGGCCAATAATTTCCAGGTATGTCAATACTCCCATTATTGTCATCAAAATTGACAATTTCTAAGAATGCCTTGTTGGGATAGGATGGGTCATAATTATTTTCATTAATATAAAATGTGAATTTATTAGACAAAACTCCTGTTGTATCTTGATATTTCCTTAATTCATTAACCATTGGTAATAATTTCTCTAAACATACAGGTAATATACACCCATCAATTACTGAATCCTTATCAATAGAATCACCTTTTATTATATTCCCATTTATATTTATTTTAACAGGACTTACTCCCCAGCATTCACTATTCCCATCTATCCCATGAATAAATAGGATTGGTTTTGGTTTATATGGCTCTGAATGAATTAAAATATTAATGAATATTATAAATATTAGAAATAATACTAATTTTCTTCTCATCTCTCCTCCCTTGCTATATTTTCTTTTAAACATTTACTATTAAAATTTCTATTCACATTTCCCTCCAATATCTATGGTTCTATTTCTCCTATTTGATTACCATTTAAATCGTATATTATCCAATTTACTCCTTCTGCTATAACTTTATTATTATAAACTTTGAAATTTATACCTTTAAAATCATAATATGATATTTCTAAACTATCATTGTTAATATTAAATAATATATTTGATTTCCTATATGCAATTGTATCCCTTATAAAACAGTTTGATAAATATATACCATTAATGTCTTCTCTACTCCAACAATATCCTCTATCAAAAAGATATTTTATAGTATCACTATCTAAACTGGCTTTATTTAGTTCTTTCTTTAATACTCCAACTGTGTTATATATTTTCAATCTTGTATTATGCTGATTTACTGCAATATACTCTCCATCTGGGCTCCACTGAGGATTGGTTAGGTTTGTATCATCTAAGAATACATAATCTCCACCCCCATTCCTATTCATTATCCATATACCTTCATTCTTCTTCGAATACACTATCTTAATTCCATCAGGACTTAGGTCAGGATATAATCCTTCACCTAATAATTGTAAACCTGTTCCATCTGTTTTCATTGCATATATCCTACTGCTATCACCGCTTACAACACTCATTACTATCCATATGCCTGATGAATTCATT
>CBDVEF010000029.1:0-10086 GCA_965372935.1 uncultured bacterium
GTTTGATGAATTATTATTTTTATACAGCAAAATTACAAAATTATCTAAGAACAGAATAGATGCAATATATACTGATTACCTCAATAAAGGGAAAATACTACTTGAAAGAATATTGGCAGGAATAGAAGATGATAAGTTAAAAAAACAATTTAAAAAAAGGGAAGAATTAGGGTGTTTTTTAAATGAGTGATTATAGGAAATATTTGGATTCCTTGATTAAAAAAATAAAATTGGAAACGAAAATTAAGAATAAAATTCCGGAATTATTAAAATGTCTACCTCGCCATATGTTTTTACCTTACCTTTATAGACAAATAAACAATAAGTGGCACAGGAAAATTATTAATGAAAATAGATTAACCAATGATGATTGGAGATATATTTATAGTGATACATCTTTGCCTTTGCTTATAAATAATGATAATGTAATTTCAACAATTTCTCAACCATCTTTGGTCGTCGATATGCTAAATATTAGCAAGATAGCTAAAGGTAATAAAGTTATGGAAATTGGTACGGGAAGTGGTTATAATTGCTCACTTATCTCTTTGCTTACCGGTCCAGGAAATACATTTTCTATTGAAATACAAGATAATATATGTGAAATTGCAAAAAACAATATATTTAAGAATAATATAAGTGTCGAACTATTTTTAAGTGATGGTATTTTCGGTCTTCAAAAAAAATCACCCTTTGATGTTATTGTCGTTACAACATCCAGTTCCGATATATCAAAATATTGGATATCTCAATTGAAAATAGGTGGCAGATTACTTCTCCCCTATCTATATAAAGGTATCGAAATATTAGTCAGTCTAAAAAGAGGGGAGAATGGGTATCTTAAAGGTTCTTTTCACTATTTTGTTAGTTTTACAAAATTGGATTCATTGATACAGGATAAAAACACTATTCCAATAAATATCAATAAATTCAGTATATTAAAGGATTTTATCATTTCTAAATCGGAAAGAGATAATAAACTCGAATGTAAACTTTCAAATCACTCAAAGTTTGAAATTTTAAATTTTTTATTTTTCATTGCCTTAAATGAACCGCTTGCTTGCAGAATATATATTGATAAAAGTATATCATATTTTGGTATTTTATCTTTGGATCTTATGAATCATGGATTTGCACTGATTAGATACGACAAAAATCCTGATGTAATATGTCGGGGAAATGGTATTTACATTAAGAAATTAAATGATTTATATGATAAGTGGTTAGATTACGGATATCCTGGCATTGTAGATTATTCTTTGGAGGTTACACCAAAGGACATTACTATAAGAAAGAACTTTAATTATTTTATTGGAGGGAAAACATCTAATGTATTTATTAAAAGAAAAAAACGATTATAAGACAATCTATGACAAATTAAAAAGCCTGTTGAAAAATAGCTATGCCCCATTTTCCAAATTCAATGTAGCATCTGCGGTGGAAGGAGAAAGTGGGAATATATATTATGGTGTTAATGTTGAGAACATATCATTCTCGCTAACTATTTGTGCAGAAAGAAATGCAATTTTTCATGCTATAAGTAAAGGTGAAAAAGCAATTAAAAAAGTTTTTATATTATCAACGGCAAAATTCCCAGTCACACCCTGTGGAGCTTGCAGACAGGTAATTAGTGAATTTTCAAAAGATGCTAAAATCATAATGTTTTCTAATGATGGAGTAAATTATGAAGAAAAAAGTATTAAGAAACTACTTCCTGATAAATTTAATTACAAAATTTAGTACAATATTCATTTTCCTATTATCTATCTCTTCGTGTTCAGTTCGTAACAATAGACAAATTAGCTCAAATACAGCTGGGAAAGCAAACCTAAGAAACCTAAAATTATCATACGGAGCCTATAATTTCAAATTTAACAATAGTATGATAAAAGGTCGTATACATTTGAATTATATAAATGAAAATAACTATTGGGAATACGGAATAATGGGAGAAGATTCTATAAATACTGTGAAATTCAATGGATTTTTCTATAAATTTATTGATGGTAGGTGGTCTCAATTTTCTGATTACTCCTCTTTTTCAACACCAAAATACTTATATTCCCTTTTCCCAGACAAGGCAATTGGGAAAGAGGAGATTAATAGATTTCATCCCAATCCTGTTATTGCTATGGTAGATCCTTATGCAAGAGGTTCTGTTGTTATAAATCATAATGAAACATTTAATAGTTTTAAGATTGAGGGAAATAAGCTAAGTGTAGATTTAATCCTTCTTAGAATGTTACCAGCTTTACCGAAAAGATTTATAACTCTTGCAAAGATAACAGGATTAAATAATGAAGAAATAAATATATTTTATAGGAGGATTAAAAATTATCACCCCCTTATTAGAACGAATAATGATACATTTGAATTGGAAGTATCCGGTTACATAAGTAAAACATTGTTGAATATCGCACTTTCTCATGGGGACATAACAGTTTTCCCTCTCTACACAAGTAAATTTAAAAATTCAAAAATAGTGAGCATTTCAGGGCTTGGCAAATATTATTTCGGGAAAGATAGGATAATTTTTAATAACAATTTTGAGCTTTCAAAAAATAGTTTTAAGATGTATAATATTAAGAATGATAATATTCATTATTATGGACTTTTTATTGACAACGACATTGTTGCAATTAGCAAAAAGCAAGGACTTGCTATAGAATTTGAAGAATATATTAATTCTATATTTAATGTTCTTGATAAAATGTTTGATGGTGAAATGCTTGAATCTATAGCGGAAATAACTGAATATTCTAATGCATATGACAGGAGGTAGATCATGAAAGATGATGTTGCCACATTCATTTCGCAATACTTACATACATTAAATAATTTGCTTATGATTATTAATGGTAAAATTGAAATAATAAATTTCAAAGAACCGCGGAATGAATATGATATTATGCTTACCAAATTAAATCAAATAAATGGACTGAATTCAATCCTTAATAAGTTAAAGGAACAAATTGAAGAGGAAATATTTGAAGAAAATAAAGATTAGATATTTAATTAGTTAAAAGAATATTCTAATAGCATAAAGAAAAAATAGGAATGGAATTAGCTACAAAAGAAACAATATATAAAATCGATAAGTTATCTGAAAAGGTTGGAATCGAACCGGCAATACTAATGGAAAATGCCGGTAAAAATGCTGCGCAGGAAATATCAAACTCAATTTCAGTAAAGAAAGATATATTAATAGTTTGTGGAAAAGGGCATAATGGAGGAGATGGTTATGTAATAGCGAGACATTTGAAAAGAATGGGTTTCGATGTTTCGATATACCCATATAACATTCCGAAAGAAAACAATGATCCCACATACCTTAATTATAAAATATGTAAAAATATCGGTATAAATTTTATAAAGGATCTATCAAAGAAATTCGATGTAATTATTGATTCTATTCTTGGCATCGGATTGAAGCTACCGTTAAAAGAACCGTTGCAATCATTACTTAATACACTTAATAAAAAAAACGCATTTAAAATTGCCATAGATATACCTACAGGACTGGATAGTAATACAGGAGTAGTAGGAAAACATATATTCAAATCAGATTTAACAATAACTATGGAATTACCTAAAATTGGAATGTATATTACTCCAGGTAACCTTTTCTGTGGTGATATTAAAGTTTCAGATATCGGCATTCCATCCAGTGTTTACAGCAATATTAGTTTTAATAATCATGCTATTGATAAAAACCTTGCCAAATATCTTTTACCTAAAAGAAGCGATAATTCACATAAGGGTTCATTTGGAAAAATACTTTTAATAGGTGGATCAAAAAGTTATCCGGGAGCGATAATGCTTTCTTCAAAATCAGCAGTTAAAAGTGGTGCAGGCCTTGTTTATACTGCATTCCCGGAATCACTCTTTCGTACAGTTTCTTCATATATACCTGACACAATCAAAATCCCACTTAGGGAAACGGAAGAAGGTTCTATTGATCCTGATAACTTTAAAAAAATTATAGATGTTTCAGAAGATATGGATGCAGTATTAATCGGCCCGGGGATTTCTGATAATAAAGACACATTAAATTTTGTAGAAATGATTATTGGTGAAATTGATAAACCAATAATACTCGATGCAGATGGGCTACGAATACTCTCTAATAACTCAATTAATATTAGAACAAATAAATTACTTATAACACCTCACCCCGGGGAAGCAGCAAGAATATTAAAAACAAATACAGATAAAATTAATGCAAAGAGATTATATTTTGCACAACTATTATCTAATAAGTTCAGATGTACTGTCCTTCTCAAAGGATACAGAAGTATAATAACAAATGGCAATGAAACATATATAAACCTCTCAGGAAACAGTGCTTTAGCAAGAGGAGGTAGTGGAGATGTGTTATCAGGAATTATTACTGCTTTTATGGGTAATGGTATGGATATTCTTGAAGCTGCTTCTCTCGGCAGTTACCTTCATGGATTAACGGGTGAAATTGCATCTAAAAATTTAAGCAAATATTCTATAAGTATGGATGAATTAATTGCAATCATTCCAGAGGCATTTAAATGTATTTATTGCAAATAATTTTATTTTCATTTTTCTCATTTAACAACAACTACACATTTATACCTTCCAGCAGGTATATTAACAATATTTGCTCAGGTAATAACAGTGTATTAATTACAACACCTTACAGTTTTGGGATTTATGACCCCATAAAGGATTCAATTGTATATTACTCTAATCAAAATAAAAAAATAATTAATGCAATTTCTATAAGTAATGGTGATACATATATTATTTTCCATAGGAATTCTCTTACAATTTTAAATCCTTATTTAAATATGTATGAAGAGATAGAACATAGTGGTCATTTATTTTCAGAATACGGGATTGATAGAGATATTTATTTAAAAACTGTGAGAGGAAAAATATTTAAAATTACTGGGAATTGGCTGCAAGAGGATAATAATTACTCTAAAAATTGGATAAATATCTCCAAAATTGCTAAACCAATGCTCTATATAGAACTTGCCCCTTATATGATAAGAAAAGGGAATCAAACATATTTTTATACTGCTATTGATACATTTAAACATCTGATTTTCGCAGGTACTGATAGATATGGTCTGTTTATAATAAACAAATATACAGGACAGAAGAAACACATTATAAATGGAATACCAGGAACAATAAGGGGAATTGGAAGCTTTAATAATAAACTCATTATATACTCCGAAAATGATATAATGTTATATGAGAATAACAGTATAGACTTTCTTCTTGATACAACCTTTTTTTATCCTCATTTTAGTGACAAAATCAATGATGTATCTATAATTAACAATGTTATATATATAACAGGACAACACAAAATATATAAAATATCAAATAATAATATAATACCTATAATTCATTACAACTCGGGTATAATGAGAAAAATTACAAACTATAAGGAGGGGATATTAATTTGCACAGACAATGGACTTTTATACTATAAAAACAATAAATTTGATTATCTATTAAGAAATCAACCTGTAAATGATGTAATAGTTAGGGGGAATGTTGTATTTATTGCAACTGAAAGAGGTGTCTACTTCTCTAATAATGATTCTTTATTCACTAAGTTTGCAGGTATTCCATCATTTCCCTTAAAAGAATTAGCCATTGATGATAATATTATTGCAGGATTGGGAAAAGATGGTACCCTCTATATTCATAATTTAAGTAATGATTCTTTATTCTCATTTAAGGCAGGTACAAATTTGCAATATGGAAATATATTCACTTCTGACTCTATAATATTTTACATAGATAATAATATAATCATTACTTATCCCCGAATAGACAATTATAGTTATGGCAAGATGCCCAATAACATTCTTGGGTTTTCAATTTTAGACAACAAAATTATATTATTGACAAGAGCCGGTTTATCAATCTTTCCGCTGAATGATATCTTCCCTGAGCTTTCCCACTGAAATAATATCAATAGGGACTTCAATATAATCTTCAATAAATTTTAAATATTTTTTTGCATTTTCAGGTAATAGTTCCCTGTCTCTGATAGAGGATATATCATCATCCCACCCACTGAATTCCGTATAAATTGGGTCAACAATATTCAATTTATAAATTTCAGAAGGAAATATATCGGTTATCTCCCCGTTAATATTATATTGAGTACATATTTTCAACTTCTCTATTCCTGAAATTTCATCAAGCTTGGTTAGAATTATCTTTGTTATACAATTTATTTTTACTGTATGTTTTAAAGCTACAAGATCAAGCCATCCACAATTTCGCGGTCTTCCTGTTGCCGCTCCATATTCTCCAGCTTTATCCCTAAATTTATTGGCAAAATTTTCATCCTTAAATATAGTTGGGAATGGTCCTTCCCCAACTCTCGTTGTATAAGCTTTTGTTACGCCATAAATATTTTTAATCGAAAATGGTGATATTGAACTCCCGGTAAAAGCACCACCTAATGTTGTATTACTTGATGTCACATAAGGGTATGTTCCATAATCAATATCAAGTAATCCAGCTTGTGCCCCTTCCAAAAGGATCCTTTTCCCCTCCTGCTGATATTTATACAACATTTCCTCGGTATTTTTTACATATCTATATAACAAATTCCTATAATTCAGGAAATGATTTTTCATTTTTTTATAATCAATCTCCTCTTTTGCAAATATTTTACTGAATTGTAAATTGTAATAATTTACAATCTTATCTAATTGATTTTCAAAATACTCATCATTATACAGATCACCAACCCTTATTCCAATTCTCCTAAATTTATCTGTATAAGCAGGTCCTATTCCCCTTTTTGTAGTTCCTAATTGCCCTTTTTCCTTAAATTCTTCCATATATCGATCCATTTCCTTATGAAACGGAAAAACAAGGTGAGATCTTTTACTGATGAACAATCTCCCGGAACATTTTATATTAAATTTATTTAGATATGATATCTCCTCTGCAAGAATTTCCGGGTCAAGTACTACACCATTTCCAATTATACATATAGTCCCTTCATGGATAATTCCCGATGGAATAAGGTGCAAAACAATCTTATTACCCTTATAATAAACGGTATGACCGGCATTTGCTCCACCTTGAAAGCGAACAACAACATCTGCGTTCTCAGATAATTTGTCAACAATTTTACCCTTTCCCTCATCTCCCCATTGCAAACCTAAAATTATATCAACTGACATATATATCCCTCACATTAAAATGGTAAACCCCGTATTCCACCCTTCTTATAAGTTTTCATCATCTTCTTCATCATATCGAATTGTTTTAATAATTGGTTTATTTCCTGTGCTGAAGTGCCGGAACCCTTTGCTATTCGCTTTCTTCTACTTCCACTTAAAATTTCGGGAGATTCCCTTTCATCCTTAGTCATAGAATTAATAATTGCTTCAATTCTAATCAGAACTTTATCATCAACATTTTCTATACCCTTTGCAGGCATTCCCGGTATCATTTTTGCAAGACTACCAAGTGATCCCATCTTCTTTACCTGTTTTATCTGAGAAAGGAAATCCTCTAAATTAAACTGTGCTTTCCCGAGCTTTTTTTCCAATCTCTTTACTTCATCCTCTTTAAAACTTTCTTCCGCTTTTTCTATCAATGTAAGAACATCTCCCATTCCCAGAATTCGAGAGGCAATTCTGTCAGGATGGAATTGTTCCATATCGGTAATTTTTTCTCCAACTCCGATTAATTTAATTGGTTTACCTGTAACACTATATATTGATAGTGCTGCTCCTCCCCTTGTATCTCCATCCAGCTTTGTAAGAATTACACCGGTTATATCAAGGTCATTGTTGAATCTATTGGCAACTTTCACAGCGTCCTGCCCTGTCATTCCATCAGCTACAAAAAGTTTTTCCGAAGGTTTTGCAATCTTTATCATCTGCTTTAATTCCTTCATTAATTTATCATCAACATGTAACCGCCCCTGTGTATCGATTATTACTGTATCATAACTATCAATATAGGCTACTTTAGGGGCTTTTCTCGCAATCTCAAGGGGATCGTCAGTGTCAGGCTCATAAAATCCAACATTTGCCTGTTCAGCAATTTGTCTTAACTGCTCTACAGCACCGGGTCTTCTTGTATCTGCAGGTACCAACATACATTTTCGATTTTTTTTCTTTAGCAGTACGGCAAGTTTCCCGGCTGTAGTTGTTTTTCCGGAGCCCTGTAATCCCAAAAGCATTATAATAGCAGGATCTCCTTTGAAATATATTTCCTTTTTGGCTTTACCCAGAATATTTACAAGTTCCTCATGTACGGTCTTAACTACCATCTGTCCCGGATTTAACGAAAAGAGTATTTTCTCCCCTAAAGTTTTTTCCTTTACATCGTTAATAAATTTTTTTACGACCTCATAATTAACATCAGCTTCAAGCAATGCCTTTTTTATTTCATCAAGTCCTTGATTCAAATCATCTTCGGTTAATCGTCCCTTTGATCTCAATTTTCTAAATATCTTTGAAAGATTACTTTGTATATTACCAAACATACTAATTACCTCTTATTAATTTTTTTATTTCATCGATTTTTTCTAATGTAGCTCTTTTTCCTTGATAGATAATTTTTGGTGCCATTTCAAAATCCATAATCGATGCATAATATGTATATGGTTCGATTAAAATATCCGGTTTGTCTATTATCAATCTTTGTTCTACAATCTTACTCTCGGCAATTTCAAATATTTTTGTAGCTACAACATTTATTGGTGGAATATCGGACATTATTTTATTTTCAATCATTTCAGGTATACCCTTTGCAACTCTTTCTATTTTATTTACTATCATATCTCGTAAAACATTTTCTTTTGTCTTTTCTGTTGATTTTTTTCTAACAACATCTTCATCAATATATGATTGAATATGTTTATTCTTTTGGGGATTATTAATTACATTTACGGCAATAATTATATCAGCACCCATCTCTCTCAAGATATTTACAGGTATTGGATCTGATAAACCACCATCAATATATACATTATCCTCTATCTTTTTAGGCTTAATTAATACAGGAATTGACAAACTCGCTCTGACAGATTGTAAAACATCACCTTTATTAAATACAACGGGGGTTCCTTCATAAAATTCAGTCGCTACACAAGCAAATTGTATATTTAAATCTTTGAAACTCTTACAACCAATATACTTACTTAATAAATCCTCAATATTTTTTCCGTCAGTTAAACCGGAAAGCGAAATTGATGGTCTGAATAATTTGAATGTTTCTTTCTTTTTAATACTTAGTGCTATTTTTTCTATCTCAGCAGGTTTCATTCCACTTGCATAAGCATAACCAATCACTGCTCCAATACTTGTGCCAGATATCATATCAATTTTAACACCTTTCCTTTCAAGCACTTCCAATACTCCGATATGAGCCAATCCTCTTGCACCACCGCTACCAAGAGCAAGTCCTAATTTTAAGTTATTTTCCATACTTATGGGATAATATCATATAAATATTTATTAGTCAAACAGATTGAGATCTACTTATGTGAATGGATATGGATAACAGTTACAAGTATCAAGAGCCAAGTATGCCTTTTTCCGTGTTTATTTTCTCTATTCCGTGGTTTTCTTCCTCGCCCTTGATTTCACCCCCACTCTGTGTCATTCCTGCCTCCCTTATTTGTCATTCCTGCGAAAGCAGGAATCTACTCCGGCACTGAAAAAATCATCTTGAATTTATCCCTTTCCCTTTCGTGAAATTCGTGAATATATCCCCCTCCCTTCTCGGCTGGTGTCTAATGTCTGGTGTCTATTACTATTTATATTTTAAATTGTAGATAGTCATCAATACTATCTATAAGTATTTTATTCTTAGCATTAAATTTGTCAAATAAATTCTGCTGCTTTTTATTCATCTTCATTTTATATTTAACCTCTATCAATGTATCATCCACCTTAAAATCTATCTCTATTCCATCTCTATATATATAACAAGGTTTTTTATCCTTTATCTTTAAAAAAATAAGATTCTCAAATATAACTCCCTTATCTCTAAATCCAGTAATTGAGTTTCTTATTCCTATGTCAGAAACATAAATTTTCTTAGGTGCTCTTATTC
>CBDVEF010000030.1:0-9937 GCA_965372935.1 uncultured bacterium
ATTTAATCCTTTCCTCTCTCATTAAACTGGTAAGTATGTCTATACCTATCTACCAAATATTGATTTATATACTTGCTATAAATAATATAATTGTTAGAATATAATATATACCGGGAGGTTAATGTGATATTAGATGATATTGTGGATTTCCTTGAAGAAAGAACGGGTATTGTTTTAGAGTATAATTTCAAGAATATACTTTTTGAGATTGTTAATGAGAGATTAACAATGCTTGAGACAGATATTGATGGGTACTATAACATATTGAAAAACAATGTTAACGAGGAGTTTGATAATGTTGTAGACCAGCTTACTATAAAGGACACCTATTTCTTTAATGATTGCGATCTGTATGAGAATTTAAGAATTCATATTTTACCAAGATTATTAAATAGATATGATAATTTAAGAATATGGAGTATGGGTTGTTCCACTGGAGAAGAACCATATTCTATAGCAATGATTATTGATACATTCTATCCTGAATATAAGGATCGTATCAGAATAAGGGCAAGTGATATTTCACATAGTGCTATTAAAGATGCATTAGATGGCATTTACAATAAATTTTCATTTAGAGCGGAGAGTCCCATTAAAAATTATAAAAGTCTTTATTTTTTAAATAAAGATAATTTATATCATCTGAAAAGCTATATTAAAAAGATGGTTACATTTGATACATTTAACATTATTGATTTAAATAAATATAATGAAGAGGATTTCCACATAATTATATGCAAAAATGTTTTGATGTTTATGGATGCAGGACATGTAAATGATACTATTAAAATAATATGTAATGTGCTTGTTGATGAAGGTTACTTTATATCAGGTCTTGCTGACCCTGTATGCCATATGGGTAAATCTTTTAAGACAATATTCTCAGAAAACGGTTTTCTTCATATAAAACAGAATTTAATTGAAGAAAGTGAAATTGAA
The DNA here is from genome assembly GCA_965372935.1 of uncultured bacterium. Lineage (GTDB taxonomy): Bacteria > Hydrothermota > 32-111 > QNBC01 > QNBC01 > JAGLYS01. The sequence continues at coordinate 940 of CBDVEF010000030.1, forward strand.
AATATATATAGCAAAATAATTTCAAAAAGTAAAATAAAGCTTGATGAAAAGCATAAATTATCTATTAATATAAATGATATTGTATACAATTATGAAAAAGAGGAGTATGGGGCAGTTTTAAATATGATAAAAAACACATATAAAGTTTCTGATGAGAGAAACAGAAAACTAATGATTTTAGTGCTTGTATTAGGTATGTTTAAAATTGGCAAGGAAACTGTCTCTTTCGAGATATTAAAGAATAATATGAATAATTTCAGTGATAATCAATATATATGGTTAATGTTTATATATGGATATTTGAAAAATGAGAATAATGAAAGGGAATTTGCAATTCAAATATTCAATAATTTGCTAAATGAGCGAAAACATTTTATTCCAGCTTTATACGAGTTAGCTAATATTTATTATGATATGGGGAATTTTAGCAGAGCAAAAGAATTATTTATAAGTATAATTGATAATATTAAGAATTATAAAGAGAATAAATTATTTATTCAAATGATACCAGGAATAAAAAAGAATATTATTGATTATGTTGTAAGGAATCGTTCAAATTATTTACAACAACTAATAGGATGAATTATTTGTATTTTTGCAATAATTAATAATCTGTAGAAGAGGTGCGAATTTATTGACTTATTTGTAATAAATTTCTTGACATTAATCTACTATTTTATATAATGACAACATAAAAGGAGTAGTTATGAATATTTTGGTTATTAATAGTGGTAGTTCTTCGATAAAATATCAATATTTCAAGGGAGGAGAAGAGACCCCAATTGTGAAAGGGATTATTGAGAGGGTTGGGATATATGGTTCTTTTATAGTACACTCAAAGCGTGGGAAAGACAAACTTAAAAAGGTAGTACCAATTGCAGATCATAAAGAGGGAATTGAACTGATCCTTGAAGTTCTCGGGGATAAAGAGTACGGTGTTTTGGAATCTTTAAGTGAAATTGATGCTATTGGACACAGGGTTGTTCACGGAGGAGAATCATTTTCTAGTTCAACCATTATAAATGATGATGTGATTAAAGCATTAGAGGTTTGTAGTGAACTGGCTCCACTTCATAATCCACCAAATCTTCATGGGATATATGCTATGAGGGAGCTTCTTCCTGAAGTTCCGAATGTTGCAGTTTTTGATACTGCATTTCATTCAACACTTCCCGAATATGCTTATATCTATCCTATACCTTATAAGTATTATGAAAAATACAAAATAAGAAGATATGGCTTTCATGGAACAAGCCACGATTATGTGTCAATTGAAGCAGCAAAAATACTTGGAAAAGAGAGGGAAGAATTAAAGATAGTTACATGCCACCTCGGCAATGGTTCAAGTATCACTGCAATTGATAGTGGGGTAAGTGTAGATACATCGCTTGGATTCGGAACAATGTGTGGTATTCCAATGGGAACAAGAGCTGGAGATATAGATCCTGCTATAATAACATTTCTAATGGAAAAGGAAAATCTATCCACTAAGGAAATTAATCGAGTAATTTATAAAGAAAGTGGTCTTTTAGGTGTTTCTCAGATTTCCAGTGATATGAGAGATATAGAAGAAAAAGCTATGGAAGGTGATAAAAATGCCAATTTATCACTTAAAATTTATGCATACTATGTTAAAAAATTTATTGGGATGTATGCAACAGTTATGAATGGTCTTGATGTTGTAGTATTTACCGCAGGTATTGGCGAGAACGGTTGGGAAATGAGGGAGATGATTCTAAGTAATATGGAGTTTTTAGGTATTCATCTTGATAAGATAAAAAACAAATTTAAAGGGGATAAAAAGATAATTACAATGGAGAATTCAAGAACAAAAGCTGTTGTAATCCCAACAAATGAGGAGTTAATGATTGCAAGAGATACTGAAAGATTGATTAAAAAGTAAGAGGTATGCAGATGGATAAAAGAATTATTAAATCTGAAAAGGAGAAATGGGATAAAAATGTAGTTGCCCCATTTATGAAAAAGACTCCAGAAAGAAAAAATTTGAAAGACTCTTCTGGTGAAGTTATAAAAAGATTGTATACACCACTGAATCATAACGATGATGATTATATTGCAAAATTGAATTTTCCGGGACAGTATCCATACACAAGAGGTGTATATCCTACAATGTACAGAGGTCGGTACTGGACGATGAGGCAATATGCAGGATTTGGTACTGCAGAAGAATCAAATGAGCGTTATAAATATCTTCTTAATCAGGGACAAACAGGTCTTTCTGTTGCTTTTGATTTACCCACACAGATTGGTTATGATTCGGATGATCCTGTGTGCGAAGGTGAAGTTGGGAAAGTTGGTGTCGCTATTGATTCACTTGATGATATGGAAATTTTGTTTAAGCATATTCCTCTTGATAAAGTATCTACATCAATGACAATTAATTCGACAGCCGCAGTCTTACTGGCGATGTATATTGTTGTAGCTGAAAAACAGGGTGTTACCCCTGATAAAATTACAGGTACTATACAAAATGATATTTTGAAAGAGTATATTGCTAGAGGAACATATATTTTCCCTCCAAAACCTTCTATGAGGTTAATTACAAATATATTTGAGTTTTGCTCAAACAATATTCCAAGATGGAATACCATTTCAATATCCGGTTATCATATTAGAGAAGCCGGTTCATCAGCAATTCAAGAGGTCGCATTTACTATAGCTGATGGTATTGCATATTGTAAAGCTGCTGTAAACGCAGGGCTTGATATCGATGTTTTTGCAGGAAGGTTATCCTTTTTCTTTAATTCACATAATGATCTTCTTGAAGAAGTTGCAAAATTTCGGGCAGCTAGAAGAATGTGGGCAAAGATAATGAAAGAAGAATTTAAAGCAAAAAAGCCCAATTCAATGAAATTACGATTCCATACTCAGACGGCTGGTTCAACACTTACTGCTCAACAATCAGATAATAATATTATTAGAGTAGCTATCCAAACACTTGCAGCTGTTCTCGGAGGAACTCAAAGTTTACATACAAACTCAAGGGATGAGGCACTTGCTTTACCCAGTGAAGATTCTGTACGAATTGCTCTTAGAACTCAACAGATTGTTTCATTTGAATCCGGTATTACAAATACAATTGATCCATTGGCAGGATCTTATTATGTTGAAAGCTTAACAGATAGGATTGAAAAAGGTGCATTTGAATATCTTGAAAAAATTGAAAAGATGGGTGGAATGGTGGCTGCAATTGAAGCAGGTTTTGTACAGAAAGAGATACAGAACAGTGCATACGAGTATCAGATGGAAATAGAGAGTAATGATAAGATAATCGTAGGGGTAAATAAATTTCAGATGGAAGAACCACCAGCAAAAGGATTATTAAAGGTTGATATGTCAATTCAGAAAAAACAGTGTGAGAGATTAAAAAAGGTAAAAGAGCGAAGAGACAATATAAGGGTTAATAATATTCTAAAAAAATTGGAACAAGAGGCTAAGGGAAATATAAATCTTATGCCTACAATCATTGATGCAGTTAAATCTTATACAACTATAGGCGAAATTAGTAATACATTACGAAAAGTATTTGGAGAATACAAGGAAAATATTGTTCTTTAAGGAGAAATATTATGGATAGGAAAATAAGAGTATTGGTAGCGAAACCAGGTCTTGATGGACATGACAGAGGGGCTAAATTTATTGCAAGAGCACTAAGAGACGCAGGTATGGAAGTTATCTATACAGGAATAAGACAATCTCCTGAATCGATAGTAGAAACAGCAATTCAAGAAGATGTAGATGTTATCGGACTTTCATTACTTTCCGGAGCACATAATATATTATTCCCAAGGGTTGTTGACCTTCTTAAGGAAAAAAACGCAGGAGATATTATCGTTATGGGTGGTGGTGTTATTCCAGAGGAGGATATCCCATATCTTAAGGAAAAAGGCATTCAAGCTGTTTTTACACCCGGAACAAAAATAGATGAAATAATCGATTTTATAAGCAAGAAGGTTAAAAAAAGATAAGTGAAACATATTATGACTTTCACTGATAAAATAATAGATGGCGATATCAGGTCTATAGCAAGAGGAATTTCTATAGTAGAAAGTGGGGGTATTAAATCTGATAATCTTCTTAATAAGTTATATAACCGGAATTGCTCATATATTATTGGAGTAACAGGTCCCCCTGGTGCGGGAAAAAGCTCACTTATCAATCTTTTAATAGATGAATTTAAACATCATTTTAAGAAGATAGCTATTTTAGCTATTGATCCAAGTTCTCCATTTACAGGAGGGGCACTTCTCGGAGATAGAATAAGAATGCAACAACACGCTATGAGTGAATCTGTATTTATTAGAAGTATGGCTTCAAGAGGACATCTCGGAGGCATATCAGGAGCAACGAAGGATGCTATAAAAATTGTTTCAGCAGCTGGCTATGATCTTGTTATTGTTGAAACAGTTGGAGTCGGGCAAAGTGAGATAGATATTGTGAAGCTATCAGATACGACAATATTGATACTTGTCCCCGGATATGGCGATGAAATACAGGTTATGAAATCAGGGATTATGGAGATTGGAGAGGTATTTGTTATAAACAAATCGGATAAATCCGGTTCTGAAAAATTGGCGACAACAGTAAAATGGCTTCTTAAAGAGAACTATAAGAACAAATCATACTTACCGCCTGTAATTCTTTCTTCTGTTCCCAATAATATTGGCATTGATAATATCGTTAAAGCAGTTCTTAATCATAAAAAGTATATTGAAAAAAATGGAATAGATAAGGATAAAATAAAAGAAAGAATTAAGGATGATATAAAATTTTTATTGGAGAGGAAAATTAGTGCGTTTATACAACATCACTTGAAATATCCTGAAAATATTGAAAAATGGGTTAATCTTGTAATTTCGAAACAATCCACACCATATGAAATCGTAAGAAGGATAAAAGATAATATGATATTGGATATTAGGGAGGACATATGATAAAGAAGATAGATCATATCGGAATTGCTGTAGAAAATCTCGATGAAAGCATTAAGATATTTAAAGAACAATTAGGTTTAAAACTTATAAAGAGAGAAGAGGTTTCAGAGCAAATGGTAAGTATAGCTAAATTTAAGGTCGGTGATGTTGACATTGAATTGCTTGAACCAACCTCTCAAAATAGTCCGATTGCTAAATATATTGAGAAAAGAGGGGCGGGGATACACCATATTGCTTATGAGGTTGATGATTTAGATAAATCTATAAAAAATCTGATTGATAAGGGTCTTAGAATGATTGATATAAAACCAAGAACCGGTGCTGGGAATAAGAAAATCGCTTTTATTCATCCAAAATCAACAGCAAAAATATTAACTGAACTTTGCGAGGAAGATAAATGAGTATTGAGGAGAAAATCCTAAAGCTTAAAAAGATAAGAGAGAAAGCATATTCTGGGGGTGGAGAAAAGAGGATGCAAAAACAACATGATAGGGGGAAATATACAGCAAGAGAAAGAATTATGAAATTGCTTGATACAGGGAGTTTTGAAGAATTTGATACATTTGCCGAGCATGAGTGTACCAGTTTTGGTATGGATAAAACTCATTACCCTGGAGATGGCGTAATAACAGGATATGGGACAATAAATGGAAGAATTGTATACATATTTTCTCATGATTTTACCATTTTTGGCGGGTCGCTTTCAAAGACATTTGCTGCGAAGGTTGTTAAGATAATGGATTTGGCGGCAAAGGTTGGAGCACCTGTAGTAGGAATAAATGACTCAGGTGGTGCAAGGATTCAAGAAGGGGTAGATTCCCTCGCAGGATATGGTGATATATTTCTTAAGAATGTACTTTATTCGGGGGTAGTACCACAGATATCTGCAATTATGGGTCCATGTGCAGGAGGAGCAGTATATTCACCTGCTATTACAGATTTTACATTAATGGTAAAGGATACAAGTTATATGTTTGTTACAGGTCCAAAGGTTGTTAAAACAGTGACAAACGAAGATGTATCAACAGAGGACCTCGGAGGATGCGGAATTCACAATACAATAAGTGGTGTTTCTAATTTTTCTTGTGATAATGAAGATGAATTGATAGAAACAATCAAGGAGTTAATTGGTTATATTCCTCAGAATAATATTGAATTACCACCTGAAAAACCAACGGATGATCCTGTTAACAGAAAATGTTTTAAATTGAACAATATCATTCCTGACAACCCCAATAAACCCTATGATGTTATAGAAGTTATAAAAGAAATCGTTGATGATGCCCAATTCCTTGAGGTACATAAGTTATACGCTTCGAATATTACTGTTGGTTTTGCAAGATTCAATGGACAATCCGTTGGTGTTGTAGCTAATCAGCCAAAACATCTTGCAGGTGTTATTGATATAAATGCATCCGTGAAAGCCGCGAGATTTGTTAGATTTTGTGATGCCTTTAATATTCCTCTTGTTACTCTTGAAGATGTTCCAGGATTCCTTCCCGGGACCAAACAGGAACATGGTGGTATTATTAAACATGGGGCAAAGTTAATATTCGCTTATGCTGAAGCTACCGTACCAAAAGTGACAGTAATAATGAGAAAAGCATACGGAGGAGCTTATGATGTTATGGGTTCAAAGCACCTTAGGGGTGATGTCAATTATGCATGGCCTTCAGCTGAGATTGCAGTTATGGGACCAAAAGGTGCTGTTGAGATTATATTTAGGAAAGAATTGTTACACTCGGAACATATAGAAGAAGATCTTAAGAAATATGAAAATGATTACAAGAATAAATTTGCAAATCCCTATGTTGCAGCTAAAAAGGGTTATATAGATGATATTATTGAACCGCAAAATACACGATATAGAATTATAAAAGCTTTGGAAATGTTGAGAAACAAAAAGGAGAATTTACCATTCAAGAAACATGGTAATATTCCCTTATAGGAGAAAAGCATGCTTTACTTGTCAAGTATTGTAATTAACAGTATAAAATTAGAAACAATGAATGATCTTTTGGTATTTGCTTTTACAGGGATTCTTTTTGTTATGACAGGTCTGTCTATTTTATCAATTGTTTTGCTGTTTTTTAAACTAATCAATAAATATGAGATAAATAAAAGCAAAAAGACTGGCGAAGAAGCAAGTGAGAAAGTAATATATCAAAAGATTAATGAGATAAAGAATCTTGATGAAGATATGATCACAGCTATTGTGACAGCTCTCTTAATCGAAGGTTTGTTATACTATGAAGATAATTTATTCGATTTAACCTTTGAACATAATAACAGAAATATTCAGGGATGGCGTCTATCTGGATATATTAATAACAGGAGATAATATGGCACAGTATGTATTCACAATTAATGGTAAAGAATATAAGGTTAATGTGAAAAGCATCGAAGGGAATTTGGCTGTTGTTGAATTAAATGGGAAAAGCATTGCTGTAAACATTAAAGAATTGGGTAAAAAGGAAGAAGCAAGAAGTACAATGGTTTCAAAAGTAAAATCCGTACAAACTGAAAATAAACCACCAGCAGTGAAACGATCAAATCAAATTAAAGCACCGTTACCGGGTGTGATTCTGAAAATTTTGGTAAGAGAAGGTGATAAAGTAAAATCAGGACAGGATATAATTGTAATGGAAGCTATGAAGATGGAAAATCAAATCCAAGCTAATGTTAGTGGAATAATTAAGAATATCTATGTAAGGGAAGGGGATATTATTCAACAAGAAGCACCACTTGTAAAAATTGAATCATAGGGAGAATAGATTATGGATATATTGATTCAATTCCTTCAAAATACAGGATTCTATAATATTGATATAAAAAATATTGTAATGATTGCTATTGGTTGTATATTTATATATCTGGCTATTAAAAAGAACTATGAACCGTTACTTTTAATCCCGATAGGTTTTGGTATATTGATTGGTAATATACCTACACCGGCTTCAGCTTTAGTGGGTATTTATAATGATGGGTCTGTAATGAATTTATTGTACTGGGGAGTAAAATCAGGTATATATCCAGCTCTAATATTTCTCGGAATAGGTGCAATGACTGATTTTTCAACACTAATTTCCAATCCAAAGACTATTATACTTGGAGCAGCAGCTCAAGTGGGAGTATTTGCCACATTTATAGTTGCAATTTATTTAGGTTTCTCACAACCCGCTGCAGCTGCAATTGGGCTTATCGGTGGTGCTGATGGACCGACATCGATTTATATAGCAACTAAATTAGCTCCGAAATTACTCGGACCAATTGCGATTGCTGCATATTCATATATGGCATTGGTTCCTGTAATACAACCCCCGATTATGAAATTGTTGACAACAAAGAGGGAAAGATTAATTAGGATGGCTCTCCCTAGACCCGTATCTAAGAAAGAAAAAATTATATTTCCAATTGTTGCATTTTTAATTAGCGCTTTTATTGCACCGGCTACTTTGCCACTTCTCGGAATGCTTTTCCTTGGAAATATACTAAAGGAGAGTGGTGTTACAGATAGACTTGCGAAGACAGCAAGTAATTCATTAATTAATATATGTACTATTTTAATTGGAGTATGTGTAGGGGCAGGCACCAAGGGTGAGATCTTTCTTACATTTCAGTCTATTAAGATATTTGTATTGGGAGTAACTGCCTTTGGTTTAGCTACAGCCTCGGGTGTTTTATTTGCAAAATTGATGAACCTATTTTCTAAAGTGAAAATAAACCCGCTAATTGGGGCTGCGGGTGTTTCCGCTGTACCAAATTCCGCAAGGGTTGTAGAGAACTTTGGACGAATAGACGATCCTGAAAACCATCTTTTAATGCATGCAATGGGACCTAATGTTGCAGGTGTTATAGGTACTGCAATAGCAGCAGGTATATTCTTGGCTGTAATGGGATGAAGAATTTGATCGGTTTGAAAACCATTCATTTTAAGAGAATCAATTCAACTAATAAGATTGCTCTCTCTAAACAATACATAAATGTACCGAATGGAACTGTTTTTATTGCAGATGAACAAACCGACGGGATAGGCAGAAAAA
>CBDVEF010000031.1:0-9862 GCA_965372935.1 uncultured bacterium
TGTTTTAATTATTATAAGCTTTACATCATCCTACGGTATAGTAATAGATCATAATTGTACATATCTTGATTCAATACCTATGTCATGGATAGACAGTGTTCAAGCAAATGTTAAACTTCATTATGCTCATACATCACATGGGGGTCAATTAACAACAGGTATTAATAGAATAGAGAGTGCAAATTCCGATTATGATGTTTCTATTGGTTCAAAGTATTTACCGGATATCAATAATTCTCTTTGTATATTCGATGGTCAGGAGAATGCAACATATATCACACCCGAATTATACTGGCTTACAACAACAGGGATGAATAATACGAGGAATGTTTTAAATAATAATCCCACAGTGAATATGTCAATGTGGTCATGGTGTTGTCAATTATATCATTATACAGCTGACTCGGTAGAGATGTATCTTGATTCAATAGCACAACTTGAATCCGAATTCCCCGAGGTTACATTTGTTTATATGACATGTAATGCACAATCAACAGGAGCAGAGGGTGTTAACAGATATCTGAGGAATGAGCAAATCAGGCAATATTGCATAACAAATAATAAAATTCTATTCGATTTTGCCGATCTTGATAGCTGGTGGTATAACCCTACAACAGAACTATGGGAGCACGCTACGGATATATATAACAGTACCGAATATCCTGTTGAACATTCACAATTTCATGGTTCTCAGGCAGCACATACGACTTATGAAAGCTGCGAACAGAAAGGCAGAGCTGTATGGTGGATGTTATCAAGATATGTAGGATGGACAGGATTGGGAATATCCAAGATATCTGTAAATCATTTTTGTATGGATTTCTATTTGGGAAATAATTATCCGAATCCTTTTACATCATCAACTACAATAAAATATGATATATATAGAGAATGTGATATAGAACTTGCAATATATGATATAAGCGGGCAGATTGTTAAAGTATTATCAAAAGGTAAAAAGCTGCCCGGATTTTATTATGAACAATGGAATGGATTGGACAATAATAATAGACGGGTTTCAAAAGGTGTCTATTTTTATAGATTGAAAAACTCAAAGGGAATACAAAAAATAGGTATAATGACTATAATATAATGAAATGAGTGTTTTCTAATAGGGAGATTAAATGAAAGATAGATGTATAGTAATAATATCGTTTTTACTATTAATAATGTTAGTTGTTGCAGGTTCTTTTATATCTGTTAATATATGGTCAGAAAAAAGTGAAAAACTTATTATGCCGAAAACAATTATTATTAATGATAGTATGACTTTAGGGGAAATCGGAGAGATTAACTCGATAGATAATAAAGCTTTAAAATCCATTTTTAATTTAAAGAGTAAAGAAGATCTAAATAAATATTTCTTAGAATTTGGAATTTCCAAAACGGAAGCAATATTGAAAATAAACCAGACAATAGCTATATCTTCAGAAAATGAATCGAAGAATTGGGGTAAAATCAAATTGAAATTCATACTATGGTTTATAACATTGATAATAGCTTTTATTCTTTTAAAATCAGGCAAAATTAAATCAAATCTGAGAAATATTATGTACCTGTCAATTGTGATAATATTCGGTGTTATACTTGGAGCTGATCCGGGACCTATGGGAACACTAAAAGATGCTATTGTATTATTCGGGAAATATAGAGTATTATTCCCTCCCAGGATGTTAGCTTTGTCTATAATGTTATTTACTATTATAATAGCAAATAAATTTATCTGCTCATGGGGATGTCAGGTTGGAACACTTCAGGATCTTATATTTCGTTTGAATAGAAACAAAAAACAATTGCCAATCATTAAACAATATCGGATTTCCTTTTTGGTATCTAATTCAATAAGAATATTATTTTTCATTATTTTTACTCTAATTGCAGTTTTTTGGGCATTTGATATTATTGAAGCAATAGATCCATTTAAAATATTCAAACCTGATGTTTTGGGAACAATGGGCATTGTCTTTATTTCAGCCATATTAATACTATCTATATTTGTTTATAGACCCTGGTGTCATCTTTTTTGTCCTTTTGGACTTGTAGGATGGATTCTGGAAAAAATAAGTATTTTCAGAATAAAAGTCGATTATGATAAATGTATTGCTTGTGGTAAATGCGAAAAAATATGTCCTTCATCTGTTATGGGGGCAATATTAAAAAGGGATAAAGTCATACCTGATTGCTTTTCCTGCGGGAGTTGTATCGAAAGCTGCCCTACAGGTGCAATTAGTTTTTCTGTCGGAAAAAGAAGTTATCCTCCTGATGGTAAGTTTGATAAATTGAATTAAAAAGATTTTCTTTTCCAGCAAATTGGAAAGCTAAATACTAATAAACCACATTATTCGTGAATTTGTGGCAAACATTTTTCACTCGATATATATTGATCCCAGCAAATTTTCTCCCCTCACTTATTGACATATCCGAATTTCATCATTATATTTTTTTGAAAATATGTTTTAGGAGGCTAATTAAATGAATATAAATAAATACACACAAAAACTGCAGGAAATATTGATGAATTCACAATCGATAGCGATAAAATATAATCATCAAGCAATAGATTCTGTTCATTTCACTTATGCTATAATTGATGATGCTGAAAATGTCGGATATTCCATATTTAAAAATGCGGGAATAAATCCGGAGGAATTAAGAAATGGACTTGAAGCTCTTCTCAAAACCATACCAAAGGTATATGGAAGCAATCAACAGGTTGCTATTACGCCTAACTTCCAGAGAATATTAGTAAATGCAGAGGATTATGCCAAAAAGATGAAGGATGAATATGTTAGTATCGAACATATTCTTTATGAGATATTCGAAATGGAAAAAGGTTCTCCTCTCATACGATTGTTCGGTTCATTAGGTCTTACAAAAGAAAAATTTATGGAGATTGTAAAAGAAATAAGAGGAAATCAACGAATAACATCTAATAATCCCGAGGAAACATTCCAGGCATTAGAAAAATATGGCAGAGATCTTACAAAACTTGCTTCACAGGGCAAATTAGATCCTGTTATAGGTAGAGATAATGAAATAAGAAGGATAATTCAAATTCTATCCAGAAGAACAAAGAATAATCCTGTTCTTGTTGGTGAATCGGGAACAGGTAAGACTGCGATTGTTGAAGGACTTGCACAAAGGATAATTATAGGCGATGTTCCCGAAGGGTTGAAAAATAAGAAGATACATACACTTGATATAGGTTCACTTGTAGCTGGAGCTAAATTCCGAGGTCAGTTCGAAGAACGATTAAAGGCTGTTCTTAAAGAGGTTCAGATTTCCAGTGGTGAGATAATACTATTTATAGATGAACTTCATACGGTAGTTGGAGCAGGCAATGCTGAGGGTTCTGTAGATGCTGGGAATATATTGAAACCATTGCTTGCAAGAGGTGAGCTTCACTGTATAGGAGCGACAACACTCAAGGAGTATAAAAAGTATATAGAGAAAGATGCTGCACTTGAAAGACGTTTTCAGATGGTGTTTGTAGACCAACCGAGTGTTGAAGATTCCATATCTATCTTGAGAGGGTTGAAGGAGAAATATGAAGTTTATCATGGTGTAAGGATAAAAGACAGTGCCATTGTTGCATCAGCAATCCTGAGTGATAGATACATATCGGATAGATATTTACCCGATAAGGCAATTGACCTTATGGATGAAGCAGCAGCAAAACTTAGAACTGAAATAGATAGTCTTCCAACTGAACTTGATGAAGTTACAAGGAAAATAATGCAACTTGAAATAGAGAAAGAGGTACTTAAAAAGGAAACAGACAATGCCTCCAGGTTAAGGCTTGAAAAGATAAAAAAAGAGCTTGCTGATCTCAAAGAGGAAGAAAAAAGGATGAGAACTGATTGGGATAATGAGAAGAGCATTATTCAGGGGCTCAGTTCTTCGAAGAAAAAGATTGAAGATATTAAAATACAGATACAAAAAGCAAAAAGGGAATATGATTTAAATAAAGTGGCAGAACTCGAATATGGACAATTAAAAGAAGCTGAAATGGAAAAGGGGAGATATGAGGAAGAATTAAATAAGAAAGGGAATAAGAGAATGTTGAAAGAGGAAGTAGATGAAGATGATATTGCAGATGTAGTAAGCAAATGGACAGGAATCCCTGTTAGTAAATTAATGCAGGGGGAAAAGAATAAATTAATGGATCTTGAGGAGCAGATACATAAACGAGTAATAGGGCAGGATGAAGCAGTAAGAGTTGTATCAGATGCTGTTATAAGAGCAAGAGCCGGTATTAAAGATCCTAAAAGACCAATTGGTAGCTTTATCTTTTTAGGTCCGACAGGTGTAGGAAAAACTGAACTGGCAAGATCATTAGCGGAAAGCCTGTTTGACAATGAGAATAATATTATAAGACTTGATATGAGTGAATATATGGAAAAATTCAATGTATCAAGGCTTGTAGGTTCTCCTCCCGGATATGTCGGTTTTGAAGAAGGTGGACAACTTACTGAAGCTGTAAGAAGAAAACCCTATAGCGTCATTCTTCTTGATGAGATTGAAAAAGCACACTCAGACATTTTCAATATTTTACTTCAAATCCTGGAAGATGGGAGATTAACTGATGCTCAGGGAAGGACTGTGAATTTTAAAAATACAGTGATTATAATGACATCAAATATAGGAAGTGATAAAATTCTTGAATATGCAGAGAAGGATGAATTCGATTTCTTAAGGATGAAAAGTGAAATTACAGGTATGTTAAAAGATCATTTTAAACCGGAATTTTTAAACAGAGTTGATGAAATTGTTGTTTTTCATTCTCTTGGAAAGGCACAATTAAAAGAGATACTGAAACTTCAGATAGATATTTTACGGGAAAGATTGTCCGAAAAGGATATAAAAATAGAATTAAGTAATGATGTGGATGAATATCTTGTTAACAGAGGATATGCTCCTCATTATGGAGCAAGACCTTTAAAAAGACTTATTCAAAATGAGATAGAAACAGGTCTTGCAAAAATGGTTATTACTGGTGAAATATCTGCTGGAGATAAGGTTAAACTTAAAATGAGGGATGGAGAGATAAAATTCGAGAAGATCCATTATAAAAAGTCCAAAAATTAACCATTTGTCTCATACGGTATACACCTCTACTATGTCTGATGGCAAATTCATTGTAATTCCCTTCTCAATATGAAAATTAAAATAGAAAGGGCAAATATTGTTTGCCCTTTCTATTTTATATAAGATTAAAACGATGAAGATACAATAAAACTTATTCTTCTTCCATCATAAGGATAACCTCTATCATAAATGGAGTATCCGAATGATTTCGCACTTCTGATATCGGCAATATTGTTAACACTAATTGTCAAATTTGTTCCGGCAATTTTCTTTGACAAACTTGCATTTAATAAAAATGTATTATCTATTTGTAATGTATCATAACCGCCTGATGAATAATTTGCAAAATAATTCAAATATGATGATGTATAAACCCCACTACCATTCAATGACATTGAAAACGGTAAATTAAATTGTAATCCATATGAAACCTTAAAATCAGGAGAATAGGGCGTTTTTCTCTCTACAGGGATGTTTGTTGTGTCAATAATATCGAAACTTTTGGAGTTCATATAAATACCGTTGATATGGGATGATAAAATAGAAATCTTAAAGTTGCAATTGAACTCAATTCCCTGAGCTTTTACCTTATTGATATTATCAGGAACCATACCACTCCAATAAATTAAATTGTAAATATTTTTATAGAAATAGGATATATCAATATTATATTTACCAAGATCTAAACCTGCAAGTGCTGAAAATTCTCTGCTGTTTTCAGGTTTAAGATTGGGATTTCCCATATATGGGAAAAATAGGTCATTTAAGCCCGGATTCTTAAAAGCTGTTCCATAATTAATTTTCAACATAATAGGTTCAAATTTAAAAACCATGCCTGCAAAATATGAAAAATCCTTAAAGTTTCTGTTTACTGTATCTCCAATAACATTGATAATATCGTATCTTAATTTCTCTTCCAGTATAATGCGTGAAAAGAGATCTATTTTACATTCATGAAATATAGCATATGTATTATATTTTACTTTCCATGATGAAGAATCTACTAAAATAGAAGTATCTCCATATATGTCAGTTCTTGAATAATTGTTTTGTAAATTCCCGTAGAACCCAATACTTGATGAAATATACTTGTTATAAAATGTATAAAAAAACTCTGGTATATTTGAAATTGTCAAATATTTATAATAAGAATATTGAAGACTGCTATCAAAATAGCTTCTATACTGAGAATAATATTGAAGAGAATCAAATTTAGATGCAAATTGTAGATTTAAAGCATTATTTCTGTTAATTGAGTAAGCAAAGCTGATTTTGCCTAAATAATTACGATCTTTTTGGTTATCGAAAAGGCATGTTGCTGTTGAATCACCAAATTCAGGTAGAAATGAAATATCTGGTAAAGGTCCGGGAACACCAATTGATGAGTAATTATACATAAATTGAAGATTTAAGTTGAATTTCGAAAGTACTATTCTCTTATTCCATAAAATATTATTTTTAATGTAGTCGGTATTACTTCTCCATCCCCTGTTATTTAAAGAATTGAAGCTTAGTTTGCCAAGGGGTGAATATAAAGAGGCACTTGCATTGTAGCTATTCCTATCCTTCAAACTGATTGAAAATTCATTGTGTCTTGATTTGTCCGTTATTATATTTACAATACCTGAAACTGAACCTGTTCCATATATAGAAGATGCAGAACCTTCTATGATTTCTATTCTTGAAATATATTCTACAGGTAGGGAAGATATGGATGGAGAGCCATTGAATGATGAATTCATAGGAATTCCATCAATCATAAAAAGAACATGGGACGAGAATCCTCCTCGTATTGAAATCCTGGATACAGAACCATCATATCCATTATCCATTGAAATAATACTTGAAGAATAATTAAGAATTTCTGAAAGATTGGATAGATGTAACTTTTTAATATCGCTTTTTGTTATAATCTGTACCCTGTATGATGTCTTATCATTTGATATACTTATTCTATCAGCTGTAACAACTGTTGTAGGTATTGAATAAGTGGTATTAGCGAGAAGTGATAGGGAAAACATTAGCAGTAGCACGGCGATAAAATATCTTTTCATTAGATACCTCCTGTTATATTTTTGCACCGTGCGGGTTAAATGGATTATTATACCCCACCCGCGAGGATATAATAGATGTGAGGTATCCTGGCTTATGGCATTCTACTTTCTCGCCTTCCCGTTTAGAAAAACAGTGGCTTTATGAGATTTCGTTACCACATACAGTAGCGGGGCTGCTGCGGAATCTCACCGCATTCCCTCATAAGTAGCATTACTATAGAGCAATGGCATATAAATGTCAAGACAAATAGAAAACATATGGTAGATAGGTATGGACATACTTACCACTTTTGCTATGGAACTCAAAATATGATTACCCCTCTCTTGTCACTGCAAAACGGAATATATTTATATATTACTAATCTACATTATCACCCTCACCTCTGGTCCTCTCCCATCAAGGGCGAGGAAGAAAACCACTGAAGGAGGAAAAAACAACAATTTACCATTTTAGATTAACAATTAACAATTTACGATTCACAAAAATGAACATGTCATTGCGAACGAAGTGAAGCAATCCCACAAGAGTAAATGCAGATTGCTTCGTCGTTTTACTCCTCGCAATGACAATAATGAGCTTAGTGTAATTAGTCTTCATTCGTATAATTAAAGCTAAAATATTATTTCTCTTCCCATTAGTGATTATTCTTGGTTATTTCCTTTCTCCCGTGGTTGTATTTTTCTTTTTAGAGGGATAGAAAATGCGTTTTCTTATTGAATCGAAATATAATCCCCCGGCATATCTGTTTTTAATATCCAAATTAAGCCAGATTTTCCCCTTTGAGTCTACTCTGTAATATACCTTATCTATTGATGGAAATCCAAATATTTTGTATATAAGACGTTTATAATGCTCTCTTACAGCCTTTGTTACATATTTGTTATCATCCCCTACAAATACTTCAGTATAAACATGTGATATGGAATCATTGGAGGCAAGTATTATCCTTGTTTTTCCACCAATCAGCTCTATAACAGAAGCGATAAGTATCGCAAAATCATCATAATCCCCTGTTAATCCATTGCTAATAGAATTACTTGCAGGGGAAATATAACCTATCCCTTTCGAATAATCAACTATCTTCCATTTTTTACAAAGATAATCAAATATTGAACATACCCTATTAATTCCGGTATCACCCGGGTGTCTTGCTACAATATCTGAAACAAAACCCTGTACAATAGGGTTGTTAATATCCATAGCTGCATTTATCTCTTTTAAGTAAATATGTTGCTCATACCTTTTGGGAACAAGCCCTCTGTTTATATAAAATATAGCTGTTGCAATTAATATAGCAGAAATAAAGAATATAAATATTGCAATGTTTCTTTTTATCCTCTTTATCTCTACAGTGGAACCACACTCTGTACAGAATTTAGCATTGTTTGGTAATTGAGCCCCACATTTACTACACTTAATCATAAGTTTCAGAACCCTTAGAATCAATAAGCGGTAATTTTTTACCACAATTCAAACAAAACTTTGCAGTCTGTTTATTTTTTCTTCCACAGTAGCAACAAAATATTTCATCCTGACTATTTTTAGATCTATTATTTAAAAATGCAGCTAATCCGTAACCAAATAATCCAAACAATAAACGCTGAATTAACCAAACTACAATATTGATTTTATATGTTTCAATATCGAATAGAACCATACCAGTATTACCTTTTTGAAACATATATAGAGAGAAGGGCTCTAAAATAGTAACCAGAAACAGTAATATTCCTGTGATTGTAATAGTAAAATTTATATTAATATATACAAAACCAATACCGGGGAAGAGGAAATTAAGTATAAACGCTTTGGTTAAAGATTTTTTATTCATATATATCAATCTACCATTTTCATTAATTATCACTATTGTATGTCGATAGTATATATATGTCAAGATATCAATTTTTAAAACAGGCAGATATGTATGGATATATGTCAGTTACAAGTAACAAGTTGCAAGTCTAAAAGCCGTAAATCGTAAATCAGTGTAATCGCGTTTTTATAATTTCCTACTATGTTTAATCTCCATTTCCCCCCTCCCTTCAATTCCCTCCCACCTGTGGAGGGAAAGTTAAAAAATTTCCCATTCCGTGTTTATATTTCCCTTTCATGTAATTCGTCATTATTCCCCCATACTTCCTCGCCCTTGATGGGAGAGGATTGAGGTGAGGGTGCTAATAGGAATAACAATCGCCAATGGGAATGGAATAATGAATATGAAATGGTAAATATTTTTCAAATTATGAGTAATATATAAATCTATTACGTTTTGCAGTGGCAAGAGAGGGGTAGTCACATTTGGAGTTCCATAGCAAAAGTGGTAAATATGTCTATATCCATCTACCGGTAATATTGAAAAAATGTTGACATTTATTAGAGCAAATGGTATAAATTAAAAAGCAGAAAATTATTAGGATAGCAAAATACATTTTAGATTATAAACCTTTCATTTAGTTCTTTGTATATTTAATATTGAATGTTTATCATAGTAGTAAAAAGGAGAGTAATATGAAAAAATATTTAGTAGCAATAATTTCAATTGCTCTATTGTCGATTTTGATTGTTATTTCCTGTAAATCAAAAAATGAGAAGATTGAAAAATTAATCAAAGTAAAAGAGACACAAGAACAAGTAAGTAGTTTAGAAATTGCATCATATGGTCCTAAAGGTGAAGTAAAAGGGCAGATACAAATAAAAGTAGATTTTCACAAATCTCTCATAC
>CBDVEF010000032.1:0-9787 GCA_965372935.1 uncultured bacterium
ATATCCTGCATCTGCATGTCTGACAACACCTGAACCAGGATCATTATTCAGCACCCTTCTTAATTTCTCTCTTGCCATATCACTGCCATCTGCAACCGTAACCATACCTGAATGTATCGAATATCCGATACCGACTCCCCCTCCATGGTGAATGGAAACCCATGTAGCTCCCGAAGCTGTATTGAGAAGAGCGTTTAAAACAGGCCAATCGGCTATTGCATCGGACCCATCTTTCATTGCCTCAGTCTCTCTATTGGGTGAAGCGACACTACCCGTATCATGATGGTCTCTACCAATAACAATCGGTGCCTTAACTTTCCCTGTTCTCACAAGCTCGTTCATAATTTCACCCATTTGAGCTCTCTCCCCGTAATTTAACCAACATATCCTTGAAGGAAGCCCCTGAAATGCAACTTTTTTCTTTGCTGTTTCAATCCATCTTGTCAGGTGTTTATTTTCTGGGAATGCTTCAAGAATAGCATTATCCGTTGTGAAAATATCTTCGGGATCGCCTGATAAGGCAACCCATCTAAACGGACCATTCCCCTCTGAAAACAGATCTCTAATATAAGCAGGCACATAACCTATAATATCAAATGCATTTTCAACCCCCGCTTCTTTGGCTCTTTCCCTGATATTGTTACCATAATCGAAAACCTTTGCTCCTCTTTCCTGGAATGTCAGCATTGCCCTTACTTCAAGTGCCATACTCTCTATAGCAAGCTGATAATACTTTTTCTGATCTATTCTTCGCAATTCCTCCGCCTTTTCAAGTGTAAATCCTTTGGGAATATATCCATTTACAGGATCGTGAGCTGAGGTTTGTTCAGTAACAACATCCGGAACAATATTTCTTTCAACCAATTCGGGATAAACATCCGCTGCATTTGCAAGTAATCCAATTGATATCGCTTTTCCATCTCTTATTGCCTCATCCTTCATTTTAATAGCATCATCAAGATTATATGCAATTATATCAAGATATCTGTCTTTAATTCTTCTTTCCAAATGACTTTTATCAACCTCTACTATAATATTAACACCCCCGTTTATCGTTACGGCAAGGGGCTGAGCACCTCCCATTTCACCGCAACCGGCTGTTAGCACCCATTTTCCACGAAGAGTACCATCATATTCTTTCTTTGCGAGAGAAGAAAGTGTTTCATAAGTTCCCTGTAAAATCCCTTGTGTCCCGATATATATCCATGATCCTGCAGTCATTTGTCCATAAACGGTAAGCCCCATTGATTCAAGTCTTCTAAATTCTTCAAAAGTAGCCCATTTTGGTACGATAAGACTATTTGTAATAAGAACTCTGGGAGCCCATCTATGTGTTCTGAAAACTGCAACAGGCTTACCTGACTGCATTAATAATGTCTCATCATCATTCATTCTCTTTAAGGTTTCAATAATAGTATCATAAGATTCCCAACTTCTTGCTGCTCTTCCTGTTCCCCCATAAACTATTAGGTGTTCAGGATCTTTTGCTACCTCCGGGTCAAGATTATTCATAAGCATTCTCATAGGAGCTTCTGTTTCCCAGGATTTGCACACAAGTTTATTTCCTCGCATTGCTCTTACAGGTTTATATTCTCTCATATTTAATCTCCTTAAACCTCTATTTTACCCACATCTTGCCGTATGGCTTCTAATAACTCTTTGTTATCAATTAATTCTTTAGTTAATTTTATATCAATATATAATTCTCTATCTTTTTCCATATATGAAACTTTTTCTCTTATTTTTCTATAAACTGCAAGTAGTGGTTTTGGTAAATCTTGAGGTTTTTGAAAATCTACAGCTTGTGCTGCACATAACGCCTCTATTGCAATTACATTAAGTGAATTTTCAACAACCTCATATGCTTTTCTTGCTGCAATTGTTCCCATAGAAACATGATCCTCCTGGTCATCCGATGTGGGAATTGAATCAACACTTGCTGGATGAGCAAGTATTTTATTTTCAGACACTAAACTTGCAGCAGCTACTTGAGCAATCATAAATCCTGAGTTTAATCCTTCACTTGCTGCAAGGAAAGGCGGTAAATTTGTAAATGAACTGTCCATAAATTTCGCGATTCTTCTCTCTGATATATTTGCCATTTCTGCAGAGGATATTGCAAGCATATCCATTACAAGTGCTACAGGTTCACCATGAAAATTTCCACCTGATATTATATCATCTGTTTCCGGAAAAAGCAGAGGATTATCAGTAACCGAATTTATTTCTATATTCAATGTATCTGAAATATACTTTAAAGCATCTTTATATGCTCCATGTACTTGAGGAATACATCTTATAGAATATGGGTCTTGAACCCTGTTTTCCTTCCTTACTTCATCCCATACCTTGCTATCTTTAAAAAGAAGGTTAAAATTTCTAATTGTTTTCTTGGCTCCCGGATAAGGTCTTAAACTCACTACCTTTTCATCAAATGCATAATGAATCCCTCTAAATGCTTCAACACTAAAAGCACTTATTATATCAGCATTTCTTGAAAGGTTCTCAGCTTTTAAAAAAGCAGAAAGACCAATTGAAGTCATAACCTGAGTTCCATTAATTAGAGCAAGTCCCTCCTTGGCTTTTAATTTTACAGGTAAAAGTCCTACCTCTTTCAATGCTTCCATTGATGGTACAATCTTTCCGTTATAATAGACTTCCCCTCTTCCTATAAGTGTTAATGCTATATGAGCTAATGGAGCAAGATCACCACTTGCACCAACAGATCCCTTTTCGGGGACGACAGGTATTATGTTTCTGTTTAATAATTCCTTTAGTAAATTAAATGTTTCGATTCTTACACCACTAAAACCCTTTGCAATAACATTAAGTCTTAAAAGCATTGCTCCACGAACAAACTCAGTCGCTAATGGTTTACCAATGCCAGAGGCATGGCTGAGAATAAGATTCATTTGTAGATTATCAATATCTTTATCCTGAATTTTTACATCTACAAGTTTCCCAAAACCAGTAGAAATCCCATATACAATTCTGTTGGATTTTACAATTCTATCAACAAATTTATATGCATTTTTTATTTTTTCTTCCGTTTCAGGTGTAATATTGATTTTTTCCTTCTCGTATACTACATGATAGAAATCAGAAAATGATAAATTATCACCATTAATGTATATCATATAAGCTCCTTTTTTGTCTGGTTATTTTATATTATTTAATATCTTGTGTCAAGACAGATTAGGATCATTCTTTTTTCTAACTCATCCCATAATGAAAATTATGGCTATATCTCCCTTTTCCCATTCTGTGTTTAATTCCCCCTTCCATGGTTCACTTCCTCGCCCTTGATGGGAGAGGACCAGAGGTGAGGGTGATTACCCCCCCTCTCTTGATGAGTTTGAGAAAGCAGACGACTGACCCTAAAATTTCTCTTCATTTTTTAATTATAGACCCCGATGTCTTTTACTCTTATTGTCAAGATGACAAGCACCGTCTCTAATATTCTTCTTCTATTTTATTATAATTACCTTCTTTATATATCTATATTTACCAATATCCATCTTTACAAAGTATACACCCTTCTTCCCATTCCATTTGACACTGTATTGCCCGGAGAATTTTATACCTTTATTACTATACACTTTTTGTCCGGTAATATTGTATATATTTATTGATACATTCTTTGTTTCTTTAATATTATAATCGATTCTTAATCCATCTAGCATTTTTACAGAAATATTATATACATTATTGCCGTTCCTGTTTATATTTTCTTCAACACATGAATAGTAAATCAATGTATCGGCATATCCAATATTCCCTGCAGTATCACTTCCTGAAGCTTCTAAATAATAATCACCACCCGAAGAAGTAATAAAATATCCGGACCAAAGTGTATCACTTCCTGTCATTTCTATTTTGTGTTTTGTAGAATCGGGAAAAGTAACAAAAACAACTGGTGATATGGCATATTTTTGATAGTATAGATATTTATTAGTATCGGGTTGATATCCGGCATTTGCAATCAAGTGAAGATTATCCCAGCTATCGACAATTGGCACAGGACATTCTATATTGCTTTTTTGAGGAATAATAGTATCTTCAATAAGGGTTATTTCAGCATTCGTTGCCGATGCCCCTCCTTTGTCGATATTGCCATTTATCTTTGTAAACCAATTCGGTCCCGAACCATAATAATCACCCCAGGTTACATATATATTATTTTCAGAATCCATACAAAATTTCGGGAACATAATAGAACCGATAACCGTATTGTCGATTAACCTTGTATCATCTATTGATGTAACACCATTCGGATAAAGCTTTTTATAATAGAGTTCATAGTTATAACCACCTGATATTCTGGTGTCCATCCATATTATATGAATATTATTACTTTCATCCGTAACTATTTCAGGATGCCATTGTTTCCATGTAACTGAACCGAAAGAATTTGTTGTTGACCAGGTATTCCCGCCATCAACAGATACTATATAACATATTTCATGTTCACCGCTTGACCAGATAACATAAAGAGTACCATTATTATTACATGCAATTCTTGCACAACCTGCCCATGAATCAGCATTGGTAACAATAGGTATATCATCAATAAGAATATTTCCTGAACTATCAATCTTTGTATATTTAATTTTTTCCATATTCGTTCTTACAATATGTGAATTATTTTGTCGATCAACCACACCATCATTTCCAGATGGAGTTGGCTGATTAATATAAACTATATAACCATTACTATCGGTAAGAATCGGGTGGCCAAACACTCCATTCCAGGTTGGTATCTCTTCTAATATCTCACCCTTATTATTCATTTTTATATAATAGTATCCTCCGCCAGAATTTGATACTGTTGAATGAATTTCATCTTTTGAATCACAAACAAGTCGAGTATGCAAACCATAAGAAGGCCAACTGTAGAAAATATGGAGTAATTTATCTTGAAACCAACCATTATACAAATTTTCATTTGATGTGATAACGACTAAAATACTGTCACCGACTGAAGATATATCAAAATTCAATTCCGGTGCAATCGAATCTTTTCCCGTTTTGTCTTTATCAAGTAGATTTGATGGTATATTATTATTTTTTAAATTATAATTATTCGGTTTATAAACTATTTCATCGTACATATTAATTTCAGTATCTACCTCAGCAATTAGAAATTGACAGAATATAAATTGAATAAAAATAATAGACAAAAGGATAATATAAAATCTTTTCCTCATCTTTGCCTCCTATAATAAAATTTATTTTAATAAAATAACTTTTTTAGTAACTGTATGATTTTGTGTTTCTAATTTCACAAAATAAATACCACCTTCAAGCCTGTTCCCAATTTCATCTTTACCATCCCATGAAATCGTAGAAGATGCTGAAGAAGAAAGATCGGAAATTGGAAATTGTCTCATTAATCTTCCTGTAACACTGTAAATTTTTATACGGGAATTTGTAATTCCGAAATCATCACAAGCAATTCCATTCCTATGTCCAATATTGAATTTGATATTTGTCATATTTAAAAAAGGATTCGGATTTATTAAAAGGCTTACATCAGTTGTAAAACCGTATCTATTTTCTTTCTCCTTAACCCCTGTCGGAAGTATAATAAAACTATGATCATTTACAGGATCACCAATAGCCCAATCGTAAACATTTCTGAAAATAAATTTGTAATTTAATACACCATCTCCGGCATAATTTATAACAAGAGATTTTGTATAATTCTTGCCATCGTTGAATATTGTGTCTATAGTATCAACTTCAATCATAGAGAACTTTTCCCATGCTTCATAAGTGCAATTATCATCCAAATCAACTTGAAGTTCTTTAATTAAAGGGGGAAAATTATTTGAATCTACATATGAAATCCTGAATTCAAAGGTATCCCCGGAACTACCAGTATCAGGATTCACACCATCTATTACAAATCCCGAATCACCTGTCCAGGAAAGAACAGGTACCGACCTGAATACATATTTATAAATCCCGCCACCGAGGTTACTATATACCTCATCCACACCATCATTGTTTCCATCTGCAACAATTATTTTTATAATGGAAGAAGCCGATTCACGCCCCATATCAGTAATGTCCCAGGAAACACCATTCCACTTGTATTGATAGATTTTACCAATCAGAGATACACTTCCTTGGCAAATACCAGTATATACTTTATTTTCACCATCTCCGTTACCATCACCAACGGCGATTGCTCTTATCCCATATAAAGTATCAATGGGCGTTTTATCCCATGAAATACCATTCCACTTAAATTGATATAGAGTCGAATCAGTTCCATCACCTACGGCATATATTTCATCTTCTCCATCATTGTCCCCATCACCAATGGTTAGACTATTCATTGCAACCTTGAACAAAGAATCTACAAAACTATATTCCCATGATGTTCCATTCCATATAAATTTATATAAGCCAGAATTGCTGAAACCATATACTTCATTATTGCCATCATTATCACCGTCACCGACCAATATACCAACCATTCCGGTGCCTGTTAGTGTCGGGCCCAAATCACTTTCATCCCATGAAGTACCATTCCATTTATAACAATAGACAAGAGAATCTCCTTTCACACCATAAACTTCAGGATTGCCATCATTGTCTCCATCGCCAATATCAGTCTGAACACGCCCACCTTCACCTAAATTTGTTCTATTCCATGAAGTACCATTCCAAACATACTGATAAGTACTCATTGCGAAGTTCGAACCATAAACTTCATTTAAACCATCTGCGTTCCCATCACCTACTGCAACGCCAAGCATCCATGAAGAACCCGGATTGCCGAGATCCGATGCTTCCCATAAAGTGCCGTTCCATTGATACTGATATACATAACCATCCGTACATGAAGCATATATTTCGTTATCAGTATCATTGTCCCCGTCACCAATATCCATACACCATAGTGTTGATGATGTTTCATGTACAATTTCTATCTGCCAACCAGCAAAAACGATAGATGTTGTCATGAAGATCAAAATAATCAATAACATAATTTTATTTTTCATTAGCTCCTCCTATTTAATTAATGTTACTTTTTCGAATTTTACAAAATTACCTGCTGAAAAATAGACAATATATATACCGGGATATACTTTTTTGCCCGAATCATCGGTTTTATCCCAAACAATAGAATACTTCCCTGCTAGCAAAATTTCGTTTATCAAAGTTTTTACTTTCTGCCCCCCCAAATTGTAGATGTTTAACTCCATGTTTCCCTGAAACTTTACGGGAACAGAAAAGCTGATCGTTGTATTTAGATAAAAGGGATTTGGATGAACATATGTGTAAGATAATTGTTTATGCTGATAATTGGATATATGTGGTTCTATAACCGATTGAACAAACATTTCATTACTAAGCCTTGATTCGGTACAAGCTTTAATGACAGCAGATACACAATAGAAACTGTTGGTTATTCCCGAAGTATCAGTATAGGATGTATCTGCAATCAATGTACTGTTGATCTTTGTATAAGGTCCGCCTGACATATCACTTTTATAAATATTGTAACCGGCAATATCCGGTTCCTTATTGGCATTCCAGCTTAAATAAACAGAATTGTCTACGACCTTAGAAATAAGATTTTTAGGTCGCAAAGGATGCATCCATCCGGTATTCCAATTATCATGATAAAAAGTGCCCCATTCTGTTAAATAACTGCGATAAGGTATATCTTCTATTGTCCATAAATTTAATATTCCACTGGATACCACAAGAGCAATTTCAATATTACCATCACCATCCACATCGCCCACAGCGGCACTATTTAGCGTTACGTTACCACCGGCAGGAATGGGCCAATCTACAACAACCGAACCATCTCCGTTATATGCATGGAAACTGCCCGCATTATCACCAAAAACTATTTCTCTTTTCCCGTCATTATCAAGGTCGAAAATTATTGGTGAGCATTCTAAATAATAAAGATCAACGGGCCATCCTGCAACCGTATCCCCATTATGATGCCTTTCTAATATTTTGTATCCGTGACCACCTCCGAAAATATCCAGATCACCATCATTATCTATATCTGCAAAAACCGGTTGAGTATAACTCATTTTACCTACATTAAGTTTGGGCCAACCCGGAAGTTCTTTTCCCAAACAATCCCATATAGCAAGGAACCATCCGTTGAACCTGAAATAATTTCAAGAATACCATCTCCGTTAATATCAACCAGACTGACACCTGAGGGAGCATAATAACTCGGTACAGTCATACTTTGAGGCCACCCGGGCATCTGTTCGGGAATTTTGAGTGAATATTCCCGAACATTAGATATAACTGATTCCAAATTAGACATACCATCAAGATTGGTAGAATAAGTCCTAATATCGAAATCTTGTGCATTGAGAAATAATGGGAATAAGCTTAATATTATAATAGACAGCAATCTTAAAACTTTCAGTAAATGTATCTTGTTTTTTTTCATACTAACTCCTTTTAAATCATTTTATATCATAAAATGAAAATATAATGATTATCGAGAATATAAAGAGCAAATCTTAAAATTTCAAAAACATATTTTAATTTCTATTTAATAGACTATTTAATTCTATCACTTGTTTCCTAAAATTATCCTTTATTTCTTTCTGTACACCTTCATATTATTTCTCATAATACTCATTATATATATATTATATAAATTTTCAATATACAACATGAAAAACAAGACAAGGGAGACAGTTGATATCCCCTCATTTTTTAAACAGGGGGATGGGGTCAGGCTGAAAACTGAAATTTAGCTTGACTAAAATAATAGTCTATTGTATAGTCATATTATGACAAGAAAAGTAAGGGTAGAATATCCGGGTGCTTTCTATCATGTAATGACAAGGGGAAACCGCAAAGAAGCCATATTTAAGGATGATAGAGATAGATTAAAATTTTTGCAAAAGCTTCTTGAATACAAGGAAAAGTTTGGATTTGTTCTTTATGCATATACTCTTATGAAAAATCACATTCACCTGCTCATTGAGACAAAGGACGCACCATTATCCAAGATAATGCAGGGACTTTTGCAATCATACACGCAGTGGTATAATGGAAAATACAGGACAGTTGGGCATTTATTTCAGGGTAGATACAAGGCGATACTGTGTGATAAGAAGGTCTATTTATTGAATCTCATAAGATATATCCACTTAAATTGTGCAAGAGCTGGGATAGTTAAGGATCCTCGAGACTATAAATGGAGCAGTCACATGATATATCTTGGTATAGAGGGAAACGATTTAGTGGATTGTGATTTTGTATTATCGCAGTTTGCAGAGACTCGGAGAAAGGCAATAAAGTTATATGAGAGATTTGTATTAGAGTGGCTTGTGAAAGGTAGAAAGGAAGAATTTTATAGAGCAATAGATCAGAGATTTCTTGGGGATAAGGATTTTGTTATTGAAGTAAAGAATACAGTGGGTGAGAAAGTTGTAAGGAATGAGATAGCCTTAAAAGGCAAAAGTTTTAGTGATATAGCTAAGAAGGTGAAGGAATGAATGGGAGTAAGAAAGGAAACACTTCGTGGAAGGAGCAGGAGTATAGAGATAACAGAGGCACGTTCTCTTTTTGTTCGATTATGTCTTTTATATACGGACTACAGGCGTAAAGATATAGCTGAGTATCTTGGCAGGGTTCCGAGGATTATTTCCTATCTTGAGGGACGTATATCACAAGATAAGTGGGAGAGCATTCTGGAAAAAGTGAGATGGTAATCAAATCTATTTTTCAGTTTTCAGCCTGACCCCCTTTCTGTCTTTTGGGGTAGTCAAGGGAACGGGGGGGT
>CBDVEF010000033.1:0-9773 GCA_965372935.1 uncultured bacterium
CATTCATCAGATCTATATATTGTATTTTACCTTTTTCAATTTCATCTAAATCTTTTTCCATATCCGAAGTAAATTTTACATCAAATATATCAGGGAATAGTTGTATAAGTGTTCCCTTTACAATCTCTCCGAGTTCTGTCGGGTGAAGTTTTTTTTCAATTATTTCGACATATTTCCTGTCAAGAAGTCTTGATATTATTGATGCATATGTGCTTGGTCTTCCAATTCCTTTTCCCTCTAATTCTTTAACAAGTGTTCCTTCGGTATATCTTGAAGGTGGCTTTGTAAAGTGTTGTTCGGCAATTATATCAAGAGGGATAAGTGTATCACCTGTATTGAGTAAAGGAATTATTTGAATATTATTAAGTTTTACAGGGTATATTTTAGTGAACCCATCAAATTCAAGAACAGAAGCCTTTCCACGGAATGTATGTCTTTCATCATAAAGATCAACCTTTGTTTCGTTATAGATAGCTGGTGCCATCTGACTTGCAAGGAATCGGGTAAATATTAATTTGTATAGTTTATACTGTTCAGGAGAAAGGGATTTTTCTATACTATCAGGGGAATATCTAATGTTTGTAGGTCTAATGGCTTCATGTGCTTCCTGTGCAAATTTTTTGGTTTTCAATTTTATCTCTTTTGTCTGTATATAATCTTTTCCAAAGACCTCTTCAATGTAGATCTTTGCGATTTCTTTCGCTTTACTTGAGATTCTGATAGAATCCGTTCTCATATATGTAATAAGTCCGGTACTGCCCTTTTTGCCAAGATTGATACCTTCAAAAAGCTGTTGAGCAATTCTCATAGTTTTCTTTGCTGAGAAATACAATCGTCTCGATGCTTCCTGTTGAAGCGTGCTGGTTATATATGGAACAGGTGGTTTTAATTCCTTTTTATTTTTCTTATAATCAACAACCTTAAATGTAGATTTTAAAAGGGAAGATTTGATTAAATAAGCCTCTTTCTCATTATTGATTTCTGGCTTTTTATTATCAATTAAGATCAGATCACAGGAAAAACTATTGTTTTCTTCCCCAAACAACCCCTTAATTGTCCAGAATTCATTCTCTTTGAATTTTTTTATGTTATCTTCTCGTTCACATATAAGTCTAAGAGCTACGGTTTGAACACGACCTGCACTTAATCCGAATCTTATAAGTTTCCAGAGGTAGGGACTTATTAAATATCCAACCAACCTATCTAATACCCTTCTTGCTTTCTGCGCCTCAACCCTTTCTATATTAATATCCCCGGCATTATTGATGGCAGTATTGCAGGCATCTTTTGTTATTTCATAGAAGAGAGCTCGTTTAACATTTTCGTTTTTTACAATGTTCTTTATAAAAAATGCGATGGCTTCCCCTTCCCTGTCAGGGTCGGTAGCAATAAAAATATTTTCAGCAAGAGAAGCTTCATCCTTAATATTCCTTATTATCTTAGCTTTTCCTTTAATTTGTATATATTGGGGTTCAAAATTATTTTTAATATCAATGCCTAACTTTGATTTTGGAAGATCTATTATATGACCTACACTTGAAATTACTTTGAATTCCTTTCCGAAATACTTTTGTATTGTTCTTGCTTTTGTAGGTGATTCGACAATTATAAGTGAAAACATGTTAGTGTATAAAACGTTCTTCTATTGATTTTTGGGGCAATATTAATTCCGGGGGTTCATTAAATAGCATTATTGAAACCAGTAATTTAACTTCATCTTCACCAACCATATGTGCCGAATAACTTGTAATGTCATCGATAATGGTTTCAAACTGCTCCTTTGTAAGAATGTTATAGTAGGATAATCTGCATAGATATTTAATTGCAATCTTTGAGAAGTAGGCATTTTCTAACGGACTAATAGCACGTTCTAAAACATTTCTATTATTTGAACGAATGCTAAAATTTATTGCTTTTTCAATTTCATATATGCCGTATCCCTCTATAAGAAGAATGTTTTTTATCTCGGGAATGTGCAATCCCTGAGATTTCTTTTCCTTTATAAACAAAACTATATCTACTATACTACCAATCATTTCACCGTAATCTAACATATTTAATTCAATTTGACAAGAGGGGATATAGATTTTATTTTTTCACATTTCTATTAGCTATTTATAGATACTTGCTGATAATAGGAATATTTTATAATATTACACTCGGATATAATAATATTTATTCCCCCTTCCGTGGTTTCTTCCTCGCCCTTTATGGGAGAGGACTGAGGTGAGGGTGATAATAAGCATGTAAGTAGGAAGTGAGAAGTAGGAAGTAGGAAGTTTAAAGATGTAAATCGTCAACGGGAATGAAAATCGTCAACGGGAATAAATTGTGAATTGTGGATTAGTGTAATTGTAGGGGCGAATAATTATTCGCCCTAATTCGTGAAGAGTCAATTGCAATTGAAAGACACCCATTTGTTGTCATATTATCCAAAAAATGGGTCATATCCTGTCTCCCTTCAATGCCATTCCTGCGAAAGCAGGGATCTGACATTTTATATCTCTTCATATGAGGGTAATATTTCTGCGGATATTTTTCAATTTCAATCTATGGGTATTATTGCATTGAAAAAAAAGGTGCCTGACCCAGAAATTTTTCCAGATCTGCTGAGATTCTGAATCAACTTCAGAATGACACAACATTGTTCAGTATCACTCAATAATTCCAATCAGTATGAATAAGTGGTAATTTATTTAACTCATCTTTGTAAAATTTCCATTTAGGTATAAATTCATTCATATATTTTACAAATTTTTTATTATGACTTCTTTCTAATAAATGCACTAATTCGTGAATTATTATATATTCCAAACATTCCGTTGGTTTTTTTGCCAGCTCTAAATTTAGCCAAATTCTTTTTGCTCTTGTATTGCAAGTTCCCCATCTTGTACGCATTCTTTTGATACCGAATTCATTGGATTTTACACCGATTTTATTCTCCCATTTTTCTATAAATTTCGGGACAATTTTTTTTAATTCGGAACGATACCATTCGTTTAAAATATGCTTTCTTTTCTCTATTGTTGTATTTGGTCTGATATACAATTCTATTTCGCTATGTTTAAGGACTACTTTCGGACTTGCATTGTGTTCAATTACTTTTAATAAATACCTTTTACCTTTAAAATAATGGCTTTCATTTGTCAGATATTCTCTTGGCGTTTCTCTTTCCTGATTTTTGAATATTTCTTGTTTTTTTCTAATCCAATTTAATTTTGAAATAGCAAAAATGCGGATAGTATCTAAATCCATTCTTCTGGGTGCTGAAATTTTCACTCTCCCGTTGGGCGGATATACACTCAAATGGATGTTTTTAATATTCTTTTTCTCAACTTCAATTGACACTTCATAATTGGAAGTTGATAATTCTATAGTTTGTTTTTTAATTATTAGTTTTGAGTATTTCATTTACCATTTACCATTGATTAATATTCTTTTTGGAGTATCTGGGGACGGTGCTTGTCATCTTGACAATATCCAAAAATCCTTATTTTTAATTTCATATACTTTTCCTTCATATACTCAAGAAAATGATACATTGCTTTATTCCCCAAAAATATATCCGCACCCATAATCTTTCTGTTTATAACATGATGATATACACCTTTATAAGTAATCCTTGTCCTTCTCATAACTGTATAATACTTTATATTATAAAAAGATATTGTCAAGATGACAAGCACCATCCTTTCTGAATTTGAGACGCAAAATATTGCGTCTCTACACAGAATTCCCAGATTCTGAAATAAATTCAGGATGACACATTAGAAAATTAGTGAAATAAAGTTCGGTTGAGGATAGATTCCTGCTTTCGCAGGAATGACAAGGAGGGAATGCAGGAATGACATGGAAGGGAGGTAGGGAATGACACGAATTTATAATTTACCATTTCCTATTCGTTCCCGTTGGCATTGACGCTCCCGTTTTTCGATTTTCATTTTAAACTTCCTACTTCTCACCTCCTACTTAAATACTTATTACCACCCTCACCTCAGTCCTCTCCCATCAAGGGCGATAAAGCAATCTAATTTTACTCTTGTGGGATTGTTTCACTTCGTTCGCAATGACATGACCTTCCTCCCCCTCCCTTCGATTCCCTCCCACACAATGGGGAGGGAAAGTCTAAAAATACTTCTCATTAGTGTAATTCGTGTTTAATTCTCTCAATCCTTGTTTATCTCTTTCCTATAATTAAAGGTAAATATATTCTCTCTACACCTTAGTGTAATTCATTGTTATTTTTTTCTTTCCCTTTTCGGCTGATGTCTGATGTCTGGTGTCTATTTCTTTTGTAAATTCTTGGTGGTTCCCCTCCTGTGGTTTTCCCCCTTCCGTGTTTCTTCTCCCATTTTTACTTGCAGATATTGACAAGAAAATTAAAATATTGTATTTATACCTTATGCGTAAAATTAAAATAACCCTTTCAATTCTCATTATTCTCACAATTAGTTTATCACTTCAATCCAGTACATTACTACACAGGAATGAAGCAAAAGAGGTCTCTTTTACATATATTCCTGAATATAGAATTGATACGATTAATTATAATGGAAAATATTACATCTCGATTGTTCTTAAGGATGGAGAAATCTTAGCGGAAGAAGGGATCCCGGAAATCCCTCTGAAGCACTATTCGCTTGCAATAGGGGAGAATGCAGATGTGCAGATTGAAATCAAAGGAAAAAAGGTATTGAAATATTTAAAGGGAAATATATTGCCAGCAGAGAATATACAAAATAAGAAAAGGATCCTGAAGGATCATGATTTTAAGACATCTCTCAGTATTAAAAATATCAAAAAGGGATATCTAAGGGATGTATACACTGTATCTTTTGATCTTTGCCCTATAGAGTATGATCAATATTCAGGTAGTATAACAATGTATGAAGATATAGAGATAGAGGTAAAATCCGATAGGGATTATTCCCCAGGGAGAGGAAAAACAACATTCGATAATATTTATAAAAACACAATTCTAAATTATAAAGGGGCAAATAGAACCAGGAAGAGAGAGATAAGAAAAGGGCGATCACATCCCACTGCAATTGTTAAAATGGCCAAAAAAGGAATCTATGGAATCGGTTATACTGATATATTGTCATGTGGTATAGACCCGTCATTTATCGATCCTAACAATATCCATATATACTCAATTGGGTTTAATATGATGAGTTTAAATGGGTATGATAATGACACATTAGTAGAGATCCCGGTTTATATAAAGGGAGAAAAAGACAGAGCATTCGGGCTAAATGATACGATATTTATATATAATGACGGATTAAACGGTTTTAATAAAAACCATGTAATGAGTAGTTATTATGCATACTATAACCCGTATACAGATACATCTTCATTTGTTATCTCATTTGAAGATACTCCGGGGATAAGGATGGGGGTAGAATATGCCGGCATCCAAACGGATGACAGTATGGCTGTTATATATGACACATTGCACTTAGAGAGGGAGAACCTAAATCCTTCGACATCAGGATATGTATGGCTTGATACAAAGTTAGAAAAATTATCATCCGAGTTATATAAGGATTATCCGTTTCAGTTCAGTATTGAGAGCTTAGAAAACAGTATAGGAGATATATACATAAAACTCTATAAAAGTGGCAATATGAATATCGCTGTATTTCTAAATGATAAACTTGTATATGGTGATACAGTATCATCGGAAAGAGACTTATCATTCTATCCGAGTGTAATTAATTTTAATATAGACAACTTAACAGAGGGGACAAATAACTTAACAATAAGGCTTATTGGGGAGGGGGAAAGTCAGAAGCATTATCTTGACTATTTTGAGATATATTATAACAGAAAAGAGATGAAGAAGATTGAGAACGGGCAATATATATTAAATTCTGGGGAAGGGAATATAAATATTCCTTTTGCAGGGACACTACCATTTATATTAAATATTACAGATCCATATTCCTGTAGAATTTTATCAGGTTTTAACATTGAAAATGATACGATTAAATTTAAGACCGATATTATGGAAACATATCTGATTAGTTACAAGGTCTTAAAACCTTCGGAAGTCAAGTTGACAAATATTGGATCATTAAAAAATACTAACGGATGTGATTATTTAATCATTGCAGCTGACAGGTTTAAGAACGATTTAGGTTGGCTTGAGTCATTGAGAAGTAATAATATCCCCGGTATAGACGGTGCAATAATCAAGACAGTTTCTCTTTCCCAGATATATGATAATTTCAGCGGAGGTCGGACGGATATTGCAGCAATAAAGAAATTCCTGAACCATACTTATGAAAACTGGGAACCGATTCCGACATATGTTATGCTTGTCGGGGCTGGCAGTTATGATTACAAAAACCATTTCAGATTAGTAAACCCGAAAAACATAATCCCTGTATACGAGGGTGGAATCAGTGTCGTAGAACAGGGGATATTAACAGCCAATGCCTCATATGATGACTGGTTTGTCGATTTTGATAACAACTTCTATGCTGATATGATAATATCACGATTACCTGTTAAAACAACAGATGATATGGAAAACATTAAGAATAAAACAGAGAAATTCATAGAGAATGATGGTATGTGGAAAAACAGAATTATTTTACTCGCCGATGATGAGTACAGTGGTTCTAATTTACACGATATTTCATCAACAATCCAAAGTGAAAATTTATCCCGTCTAATCTCAAATGAGTATGACATAAGAAAGGTATATCTAATGAATTACTGGGGAACATCACAGACAAGTGAACATTGGCCTGTTTCTCCAGGGGAAAAGCCAGCAGCAAGAGCAGCATTAATAAATGATATTAACAAAGGGGTAGTAGGGCTTACATTTGTAGGACATGGCAATCTGAACACTATTGCTCACGAACATGTTATATCAGGTCTCGGACAACTTGATATGCTGAACAATAAGGATATGTATCCTGTCGGGGGATTTTATTCCTGCAATATCGGTAATAATGACAGGGCACTATTCGATTGTATTGCCGAGTATATAGTAAATCAAAAAGAGAAAGGATGTGTGGCAACAGTCGCAGCTTCAAGAGGGACATATGCTAATAACAATAATCAGATGTCAAATTATTTTAATATATATGCTTTTTCAGATGCTGAAATCATAGATCGTCCATATACAATTGGAGAAAGTGCTTGCATAAGTAAGTGGAACAGCTCTTCAAGTGCAAATCGTTTATACAATTTTTTTGGTG
Organism: uncultured bacterium; assembly: GCA_965372935.1. GTDB lineage: Bacteria > Hydrothermota > 32-111 > QNBC01 > QNBC01 > JAGLYS01. The sequence goes on from CBDVEF010000033.1 coordinate 7,215, forward strand.
AACCCGCTATAATTGCATATACAAACAAAATTGCCATAACACCATTTTGCCCCGATACAATATTAACAGGACATAAAACAGATATAACATTGGATATAGACAGTATAGATAAAGGTATTGCATATATTGAAGCATTTTCATCGGCTTACCCGGACAGTCATGATTATTGGCATACAGAACCTTATATGTATTGTCATTATACGATGCCCGGAGCACCTGTTTATAGAGGTCCTGTTAGTTTTGATAATTCCAAGCTCACTTTTTCATTCATATACCCGTATGAATTCAGTGGAATTGGAAATATGGGCAGAATAATAGCCTATATTATATCTGACTCCAACACATATCATTACTCTATAGACAGTATTGATATATTGCAAGGTTCCAAAGACACAACGGATATAACAGGTCCCGATGTCGAGATTTATTTGAATGGGATAAAAGCCAAAAAGGAAGACACAATCAGGATTTCAAAGGATATTAATATACATTCAGAAATATATGATACAAGCGGAGTAGCCATATTTGGGACTCAACCTGTGAGGTTAATGATAGATAACAATCAGTACAATTTAATAAATGTTTCCAGTAATTTTATGTATAATGAAAATTCATATACGGAAGGATATTTTAATTACAATGTACTATTCCCTGACACGGGTGGTATCCATACAATAACTGTTATTGCATCTGATAATATGCTAAACATTACATATAAGACAGTCAATGTTGATATAATCGGTGATGATAAAATATCTGTGGAAAATGTTTTAAACTGGCCAAATCCCCTAAACGATTATACATATTTTACATTTACAGTATCAAGGGATGTATCGGTGAAGATTAAAATTTTTACAGTTACAGGGAAATGTATAAGAACAATAGAGGTTGATGATCTTAATGCAGGATATAATCAAATTTATTGGGATGGTAAGGACATATGTGGGAAAAGACCGGCACAAGGATTATATTTCTATAAGATTATTCTTAAAGATGCGGAAGGTTCAAGCAGAGCTGTAAAAAGTAAACTGTTGATATACAGGTAATGAAGTGTTATATTATATAAAAAATATTGACAAATTCAATAACTTAAAGCAACATTTGTCAGATAGAGAACTCTTTATAGAGAAAGAGAATGAAAATTATGTTAAAATATACTCAAACATTATTCACGGGGAGGTAAACAAGAAAATACTTGGTAGTATAATAGTTGATCTTATGAAATATGTTGATACGATATATTTCAATTGGAAGGTTACTATTCCATCATTCAATATTAAAGAATATCCGCAGCAGCCAGATCTCCCAAGAAGTATAATAAGGTATAGTGGTAAAATAATCGGAATAAATCCATTTATTCAAAGATTAATCGGAGGGATAGTCGAATCGATTTCTAGAGAATTAAAACATAAAAATAGATCGGAGAAGATAATATCAATTGATTTTATTGAAAATTCTCATTGACAATAATTTATAACTGTTTTATTCTTATATATATTATTTTTTGTACGATAAGGAGATTTTATGAAAGAACATTTATATATCAATAAGTTGCTGATATTCGTAATTATATCTGCTATGGGTCTTGGTTTATGTTTTGCTCTTCCTGTAGCCATATTCTTTGCAGGTAATATTAGCAAGGCAGTTAAATTGATGTCTATTGTTGTTATTATTTTAGGATTTATAGAAGCTATTGAATTTTTTATATTCTGGAGGTGGAAACTAAAATCAATTTTAATTTTTCTAAAAGAAGGAAATAATATTGATGAGAAAATCAAAAATAGAGCATTGATTTTGGCATACAATGCTCCTTTGCAGATGGTAATACATACTATGTTTCACTTCCTTATCCCTTCAATTGCTGCTGGAATTATTGTCATTATGTATGGATATGCCTTCATCATAGGTGTGAAAATATTCATTATTGGTTTCATATTTGGCATATATTCCTTACCTGTAATACTTTCATATTCGCAATATAACCTCCAAAGTGTAATAGATGCTCTTTTTAGCAAAGAGGTAGAATATGAAACCGTTCATGGAAAAACCCTGCAAATTACACTGATTCAAAAATTATCTCTTTTATTTATTGAAAATATTATAATATTTTCAATATGCGGTTATCTTTTAAATGTTTCGAAGATTCCTATAATCCTTGCAGTATTCTTTTCTGTTTTTGTTAATATAGTAGTATTAGTAACTTATTCAAAACAGATAAAGCATATTGAGAAAAATGTCAGACATATTATCGATTCAGGTAATGTAGAAGCAAGAATCAGAATATATGTTCATGATGAAACAGCCATTATTATAAATCTGTTTAATGAATTACTTGATATGCTCCTTGATATGCTTGGTAAGATGGTTAAGGATGCAGACAAACTTGCTGTAATGGCTGATAACCTTTCAAGTAGCACAGAAGAGATGAATGCTTCAGTTGAGGAAATATCAGCAACCGTACAGGAGATAACAAAAGGGGCGGCCCAACAAGCAGAAGATACAGTAAAAATGAACGAAAATTCTGAGGAATTATCGGAAATATCCGAGAATGTTGTTTCA
>CBDVEF010000034.1:0-9711 GCA_965372935.1 uncultured bacterium
TTGTCATTCCTGCGAAAGCAGGAATCTATCCTTAACCAAACTTTATCACACCAATATTCATGAATAGCAGGTAATAGACATCAGACATCAGCTGAAAAGGGAGGGGGAATGACAACGAATTGCACGAAAAATCAGGGTCAGGTACCTTTTTATTCTTGACATATTTCAAATATAGTCTAAAATGTTTATAGAAAAAGTGAGTAATATATGAAAATAATCGAAGCAAAATTATCTCCTCCACTATTTGATTTTGATATTATTTATAGAGAAGATATTATTGATAAAATTATACAAAATGCAAAAAAATCCATAATAGCAATTATCGGTTCCCCCGGAAGTGGAAAAACAACAATAGCATATCAATTCATTAAAAAAACCAGGAAAGAATATTTGTGGTATACATTGGATAAAAAGGACAATTCTAATGACACTTTTTTAAGTTATTTATATAATGGATTATGCTCGAAAAATTTATTGGTGAGAAATTCAATTGACTATAAAAATATAGATAATATGCCAAATATTATTATTAATAACCTTAAAGAATTAAAAAGGGATTTTTATATTATACTTGATGGTTTTGATTATATTAATAATAGAGAGATTATTGATAATATCTATAGATTGATTATATATTCTCCTCCTCGTTTACATATTATCGTTATTTCACAAAAATTACCTGAATTTAATATACCAAGACTTTTAGTAAACAATAGAGCTTTTGTAATCAAGGATACGGATTTAATGTTGCGGGAAAAAGATATTAAGAATATTTTCATGATTTATAATTTGGAATGTAATGATAAAACTGCTGCAAAGTTAAAAGAGATCACAGGTGGATGGTTGTCCGGGATAAAACTGCTACTGGATGATTATCCTATTTCAGAAGATACATATAATTCTAATCTTGAAGAGTATTTCAATTGTCAGGTATTTAATAAATTATCATCGAAGGAAAAGAAAATTTTACTTATAAGTTCCCTCTTCGATTTGTTTACATTAGATCTGATTTCATACATTAGCGATATTAAGAATGTACAAAGTATAGTTGCAAAATTGTATAAATCTAATATTTTGCTTGAAAAAAGAGAGGAGAATCTATATAAATTAAATGCATTATTCGCAAAATATTTAAGCAAAATCCTTAATAAGACTTACAGCAAAAAGGAGATAAATAAATTGATATGTAAAGCAGGGGATTTTTTAGCTGATACTAATCCCGAATTATCTATTAATTATTACCTTGTCTCAAAAAGATATAAAAAAGCTGCTGAATTAATTCACTCATATGTAAAACCGACATATATGGAAGTGAATAAGGATTTAATTAAAAATTGGGTATATCAATTCGATCAGAAGGTAATCAAGAACTACCCTCAAATTATGCACTTTAAAGAATCCATAGCAAGATGGGAACATGATTATCATACATTTCAAAAAGTAAACAAAGAGATAAAGGAGAGATTTAAAAAGACCAGATATTACTATATTGCACTGTATGAAGAGGCAACCTTTGGGCTTTTAATGAAGAAATATAAATTAGCAGAGAAGAACATAAAAGAAATTATTGATAATATTGACAAGAATGATGTTTTGATTACTGCTGCTTATAATACAATGGCTATTATGTATATGCAGAGATATATGAATGATAAAGCAATTGAATATTATTCGAAAGCGGAAAAGGTAGCTTATGATAATAAGCAAATACCTGTATATGATTATATCAGGATAAATAGACTTACAATAGAGGTAACCAATGGAAATTATGAGTATGCCGAAAGAGAACTTAAGGAGAATATAAAGGATAAAGTGGGTTACTCCGCTATTTTTCCATACTTACAATTGGCAAGAATCAGATACTTGAAAGGAAAATATTCAAAGAGTGTTGAATTTTCTAAGAAAGCTCTTTCGAATGCTAAAATGTGTGATTATAAACTGGGTATTGTTCAGGCATATACAACACTTTATTTTGCTTATCTTTTTGGTGAACGATTTAATAAAGCAAGAAAAAATATTGATAAAGCAATAAGCATAATTAAAATGACAAATGATAGAAAAATATTGACAGATATATTGTTTTCTAAATTATTAGTAGAATTGATTGCAAATGATTACATAGAAGCCAGTAATATACTCGATTATATAAAATTTAATTGTATCCTGGATAAAGAGGGAACTGCACAATATACAGTTTTTCATTATTTTACTCTATTGGCAAGAGGATTGGGAGAAGTAAAGGATATAGAAATTAAAAAAGAAATTGGGGAAATATTACCTAAAAATGAACCTGTTTATTTTATATACGAGTATTTAATAAATATGAAATTTAGTAAACCCACATATACTATTAGTGATTTTATGAATATAAATAATAAAAATATTGAAAAGGGGGTTTTGTATAATGAGGCGATTTCGATAGTAGAATTGATAATTAAACATAATAGCTATATTAATAATAAACAAATAGCATCTATGAAAAATGAAATTATTGAAATGTATATAATGAAAGATGATAATATTTACATGTATAACAATTCGCAATACGATAGAATAGTATTTCATTCAAAAATTGCTAAATTATTGTTTTATTTCTTTATTTTCAATAAAAACACTATTGTTCCAAGGGAAAAAATAATCGATGCATTTTGGCCTGAAAAGGACTATAATGAAGCTGGTCATCTTTTAAGGGATTATATATATATGATAAAAAAAGCTTTTAATAATAACAAAATAATTGTTTATGCCGATAAAGGATATAAATTATCATCCGATATCGATTGGGAAATAGATTATTATAAAATGAAAGAGAAATATAATACAGCAGATGTTGCAAGAAAAAACAATAGCATTGAAGATGCCTTAAAATATATTGGTGGAGGACTATCCTTATGTAATTATTTCCCGTTGCAGGATAGTTATTATGACTGGAGCTTTTATTATAAAAATGAAATTGAGGAATTGTATTTGAAATATAGTATAATTATGGTAAATATTTATATAGATACCGGGGAGATGGAAAAAGCGGAGAATGCTTTAATCGATCTTAAATTCAAATTCCCTCTTGAAGAGATTGTTTACCAGCAAATAATGAATCTATACTTAAAACAGGGGAGAAAGGGACGAATAAAAAAGGTATACAATGAGTTGAAAAATAAATTTGCTCAAGAGCTTTCGCTCAATCCTACTGAGAAAACAGAGAATTTGTATAGAACTTTAATTAGCAAATAGAGAAATAGAGATTCACCACCAATTCACGAATAAAAGATAATAGACATCAGACATCAGACGTCAGACTTCAGCCGAGAGGGAGAGAGAACAACTACGAATTTCACTAAGGGGAGAGAATAATCTTTTACTTTATTTCACGAATAAAAGATAATAGACATCAGACATCAGACGTCAGCCGAAAAGGGAAAGAGAATATCAACGAATTACACTAAGAGAAGAGAATAATCTTTTACTTTATTTCACGAATAAAAGATAATGGACGTCAGACTTCAGACATCAGACACCAGCCGAAAAGGAAAAGAGAATATCAACGAATTTCACTAATGGGAGAGAATAATCTTTTACCTTTATTTCACGAATTAAGACGAATTACACGAATAAAAGATAATGGACGTCAGACACCAGACATCAGACGTCAGCCGAAAAGGGAAAGAAAGAACAACGAATTACACGAGGGGAAAGGAGACAATTTTTCACTTTTCTTATTTTTTAATGTGTCATCCTGAATTTATTTCAGGATCTGGTATGAGATGCTTAATCAATACTGAATCAAGTTCAGCACAATGCCCAGCATGACTTTGTTAGTGCTTGAGCAGATTCCTGCGAAAGCAGGAATCTATCCTTAACCGTACTTTATCACACCAAAATTTATATATTGTTCATAGAGAAAGTGTCCAAAATTCAAAAATTGCATAAAAGCACTATTGATACCATATAAGTGTTGCAGTTAAAACGCTTATGTAATTATTTTGCAATTTGCAAATTATTTCACTATTTTAGACTGTTTTTGGACTCAGGCTATTTTATACTTATGATGTGGATATATTAATCTTTAATTGAGGAGGATTCATGAAAAAGCTCTATGTAACTGTTTTACTTGTAATTGTAAACATTATATTTTTATCCGGGGCTAAGATATCACCACTTCTTAGAGCCGGTCTTTGCAGTAGAAGTAAAACGGAAACAAGTTTAACTAAGATTACACCTGTTGCAATGAGAGATGGCAAAATACCCGTTATTATTAAATTCAAAGAAGGATATATACCCAGAGTAAATAATATTCAAACAATATCGGGTAATGTAGCTACGGCATTCATAACCGAAGAGGAGTTATCAAAATTGGAAAATGATGAAAACATATTGATAATCGACGGTGCAATTATATTAAATACTTTTTTAAATGTAAGTACACCTGCAACAAAGGCGGATCTTCTCAGATATGGTCCGGCGCCTGTATATGACGACTCAAGTTTTACAGGCAAGGGTGTGGTTCTCGGTGTTGTGGATACAGGTATCGATTGGTCAATGGATGATTTCAAGGATGCTATCGGTAACTCAAGAATTGCATATTTATGGGATCAGACAAACAATTCCACAGGAACACCTCCCTCAGGATATACATATGGTGCAGAATGGACCAATACACAAATCGATGCGGGACAGTGTGATGAAGAAGATGATCCCAATAATGTATGTCATGGCACACATGTATGTGGAATAGCCGCAGGTGACGGTGCATCAACAGGTAATGGAGTACCTGCCTATACATATACGGGAGTAGCTCCCGAAGCAACTATCATCTTTGTAAAGACAGATCTTATGGATAATAGTATTATTGATGGCGTTAATTATATATTTCAGAAAGCAGATCAATTAAGTATGCCCGCATCCGTTAATCTTTCTCTTGGCGGGAATACCGGACCTCACGATGGTACTACAAGTTTTGAACTGGCAATGAATAGTTTTACAGGACCTGGCAAAATAATTACTGCTGCTGCCGGCAATTCAGGTGCTGACAGTATTCATTCTGCGGTTACAGTACCCAATGGTAGTGATATTGATATACATTTTAGAACTGAGGATTGGTTAATGTCACTTTTCATCGGTGTATTTCCTGTTATTATTGATATATGGCATAATGGGAGCGATGATTTCACAATAACGGTAATCAGTCCTGATGGCGGAACAGTTTATGGACCTGTCTCAGCAGGGGACTCTGCTGTTTCAAGTCTCCCTGATGGTAACGGAACGGCATATATATACGGTGATATACTTGATCCGAATAACGGGGATAAGGAGATGGCTGTAATTTTCGATGTAACATCGATACCGTTCCTTGGAGGCGGATATACGGGCAACTGGACGATTAGACTGCATGCCAACAGTTCAAGTGGCAATACGACACATTTGTGGAGTGCAATTGTATACTCGGCATCAATGGTTGATAATGTAGATATGAATATGACTATTGCAATGCCTGCAACAGCGGATAGTATAATTTCCGTGGCAGCTTATGTAACAAAGAAAGAATGGATAGATGAGACAGGTACACAGCAATCATATTCGGGTATTACACAGGGAATCTGGGATCCTACAATCGGGGCGATAGCTGATTTTTCTGCAGCGGGTCCTCGCAGAGATGGAATAATCAAACCGGATATTGCTGCTCCGGGAATGGGAATTGCATCTACAAGAGCTTCGAATGCAACGATGAATCCTATTACAGGTGGAAGCGATATTGAAAAGGCAACGGAGCAGGACGGTAAACACTATATAATGCAGGGAACAAGTCAAGCATGTCCGCATGTTGCGGGAGCAATTGCAATGATACTTGAAGTGTCTCCGAATTTTAACCCTTCCGAAATTAGAGATATATTGACTTCCAGTGCTGTGGTCGACGGATTTGTGGGTTCGACTCCAAATAACAGGTGGGGGTCCGGCAAAATGGATATTTATAATGCAATTGTAAATTATGCTCAGGGGATAAAAAGTAAGCCACTATTAAGAAAGAGAGAAAATATCAGATGCTTTGTTAAGAATGATATTCTCTTTATATCGGGAATAAATGAAATAATGCCTGATGTAAGTGTAATGAATATTGCAGGAAGGGTTGTTAAATCTGCAAAATATAAGGAAAACGGTTTGGATATAGGGAATATGATTCGAGGTGTCTATTTTGTGAATATAAAAGGGGTGAATTATACTGTTACCCGGAAGATAAATTTAATTCGTTAAAATCTCGAAACCACCGTTTAAACAAAAAAGAGAGGTAGACTTTTATCCACCTCTCTTTTTGTTTAGAAAGAATTTAAATAATTCCTTCTATATCACATTGTTATCTTATAATAACAAGTTTTCCTGTCGCAGCATTATCTTTTGTTTCTATGTGATAGAAATATATGCCTGCGGGAACCTTTTTACCATTAGAATCCTTTGCATTCCAGGTTAGCGTATGGCTTCCACTTGATATTCTGCTGTAAGTATTTCTTACAATTGTCCTACCCGCAGTGTTAATTACACTGAAATGTACAAAACTCTCTTCCTGCATAGTTAATGAAATCTTTATTTCATTGGATGTAATTGCAGGAGTTAAAAGTTTCACAGCAAATCTGTCCGAAGTGATTTCTGATATTTTCCGTATACCTGTTGTAACATCTCTCGTGTGATAGATTTCAAAAGCTGAGAGGTATGAACCTGTATATCCTCCGGAAGTCGTTAGTTGCCCTTCATTGTCTTTTGTAGTAGGAACCGGAACCATTACACAACCAAAGTTAGAGCAAGCTGTAGGTTTGTCAGGTAAAGTTGTCCATCCGACATTTGATTCATAAACATGTGTTTCAGTAGTATAGGGATCACCACCTGTAACATAGAATTTATCATTCCAGACATCTCCGCCAAGTCTATATACACCAGTGCCTGGTTTATCGATTCCGTAAGACCATGTAATATTTGCAGGATCCGTTGGATCTATAACACCAATAAGGGTTGTATTTGTGTAACCTTTGGTATTGTCTATTCCGCCGGCAACAATTATTGTATCATTACCAATATAACCTGCTGCGGCACATGTTCTGGCATCGGCAGCCGGTAATTGTGTTACACTTGTAAAGAACGAATCTCCTGCGATATCATATAGCATTACTATTGTAGTTGGGTCCCAACCGGAAGGTCTGCAACCACCGATAATATATATATAATTATTATCCTTAACAGCAATTGCCAGATCACCTATAGGACCGGGTAAATATTTAGTTGTATAAGTGTTCAGTTCGGCATCATATATTGTAATTAAACTGTCAGGACCATCTGTTCTTGCACCAATCATATATATTTTATTATTAACCGAGCAGTATCCACCATAATTAGATGCTGTGGGAAGTGCTGTTCCTGCTGTCCATGAAGTTCCGTCAAAGATATAGTGATCACTCTGTGGTCCCGGATTACCTCCGAATACATGTAAACACAAATTGCCTCCGACTGTGGAATATCCTGCGTATGGTCCACTTGATGTAAATGGCATATTAGTGCCTATTTCCCAAAATGATGTTGTGCAACCTGTATATTGCGATAATGTGTCATTGGCTGGAACATTATCAACAAGATCGGTATATACTTTGGTAAGATATGTATGAGTATCTACAAATGTTAACGAACCAAATGTGTGAGTGGTATCTGCAAGCGATGCGAAATCCGTTAATGTAATAGTCTGAGTGAATACCAGATTCCATGAATCCGTTGTATCAAAGACGGTAGCTGTTACATTAAATGTCTCCTGAACCGGTCCAAAATTATGAATTGTAGCAATAACATCATAATCTCCTGGAGCTGCAAATCCTGACGGAGGACTTGTTATTGCAGTAACACCTACATCGTGTGAAGCAGGTGCGAATAGGGAAACATTATCAAATGATGCGTAATATCCCCATGTATCATTATCATCAAAGTAAAAATATACTTGAACACTATCTTCTGTGTTATATGCGGAAACATCCAACGAATCCCAGCCTGTAAAATCTGTTCCATTTACATAATGTTTAAGTTCTACAGGTGCATTCCATACGCCACCACTGAATGTTATTATTCCGACATAAAGATCGTCTATCCAACTTCCACTTCCACCTTGAAAACCAACACCATATTTAAACCATTGCATATTAGTCGGTGGAACAACTGCCGGGGACAATGCTGTATCTTGAATCCAATAACCATTACCTCCAGCATCCGAATCTATCCACATCGATGAATCACCTGCATCGGGTGGTGTATAAGATGAGTGTAATCCTGAAGCTTTAACTGCCCAGCCTGCGGGGAAAGCCTGTCCGTTTGTATGAGTCCAGCCCTGTAGTCCGTCTTCAAAATCCCAGAGATAGCTACTGACAAGTTCATTTCCATAAAGGACGAAACCAGCTTCATATGTATCTGAAAATACAGTAGTTGCAGTTACCCAGTCATTATAACCTAATGTAGGACATCTAAAATAAAATTCCTGAAAATTACCGATACTTGATTCAGACATTATACCGGTTTGTCCATTGACAGTAAAGACATTGGATGGTTGTATTTCAATCCAATACTTTGCTCCACCCGGTATTGCCACGGGTGCCGAGAAAGTCATATCTATTCTCCATCTGTTGGCACCACTACCAATTTCCGTTGCTACATAATTAGCTTTTTCAACAACTATTTCCATAATAGCAACATTTTTAGGCATAGGTGTTCCTATTCCACTGTCTTCATATACCAAGAAATGCATGTTCGGAACATTATCCCAATTTACAAAACCGTTCCAGTTAGCCCACCATGTTGTAATCGAATCTATCGACCAACCTGCTCCTGTCGGATCGATATCATCTGCTATATCAGCATCAAGAGGATACAAACTATCAAGCTGGCAAGCACATCCAGATGCTAAGTTTGTATCGGGTATCTGTGCCAACAATACGCCTCTTGTGCCTTTTAATGTATTTTCAAGGTGATTACCTGTGATTATTGCACTTGAGCTGATTTTTGTTATTGTTTTTTGATTTGGTGCAACATCGGCATTGCTCGTTGCGAACAAAACCGGGGTTAGCATAAGTAGAAAACAAAGTGAAAATAAAATCATGTTTCTCTTCATTTTTCCTCCATAATGGTTAAAGTTTAAATGTGAAATAGTTTTGCTCCTTTCCCTTTTCATAAGGGGGTTAATAGTTTATATTGATTTTCATTTTTATATCTCATAATTATACAGTATAACAATGGTGATTATTCTGTCAAGTGAATACTTGTTTAAATGGGTAGGATATAATTGGGTTAAGGTTAACATCCCCTCCTCTCCTCTCGCTGTCTGCGTGCAACGCACAGGTGAACCACTAAGGAAAGGAGGTTTTCCCTATTTCATACTTCCTCGCCCTTTATGGGAGAGGACTGAGGTGAGAGTGATAACACTAGAAAAATCAGGATCAGGTATCTTTATTTCTCAATCTCAATAGAGATGCTGAACCAAATTCAGCATGACAAGAAAGGGGAGAATGACAAAGATGGAAAAAATAAAATTTTAAATTAATTTCACTAATTAGGGCGAATAATTATTCGCCCCTATAATTTTACGATTTACGATTAACGATTTACGCTCTCTCTGGCATTGTCATTCCTGCCTCCCCTCTTTGTCATTCCTGCGAAAGCAGCGATTTTCCAGAGTATAATAATTTTACAATTACA
>CBDVEF010000035.1:0-9700 GCA_965372935.1 uncultured bacterium
ATGGAGTATGCCCTTTTTTGGAAGGAAGTATCAATTCAAACCAAACAAATAGGTTCAATTCCATATACCTCAAGACTGGAAATATTAAAATTAATACAGCAGTACAATAGCTCAAAGGATATTTCACTTTTTAATCTTTTAGAGCCATTTTTATCGAATAATGATCTGTTCACAAAGGCATATGCAATGTACCTTGCAGGTTTGATAAAATACGATTCGGGTAATTACAAAGATGCACTTAATTACCTGCTTAAAATTAAATATATCTATAATAGAGCAGATATAATTGTTAAATCTCTAAAAATATGTTCGAATATTCTATCGGGAGATAATGATAATGAATTGGATAAAATTGGAAATGAAATTAAAAATTATGAAAAAAAGACTATTTATAACTATTAAATACATTTTATTTCTTCTATTATTACCTCAGGTTTTATTATTTAGCGATGAGATAGTTGATACACTGCGAAAAAGCATAAAATTGGAAACACCTGATGTTTATATATATGGAAAACGCTCAGATATAAGAGGAATATCTTTTACTAACAGTCGTTTTTATGCAATAATGGATAAAATTAATAAAACACCTGTATATCTAATCAGTTACACAGATATAGAATCATACCTTAAATATCACTATTCCTTAAAATTATCAGCAGGTATGAATTATTTGAATAGCCCCACAGAATTGATTGATCTACTGCTTCAGGGAGATTTATACAACCTGCCATCATATTTTAATATTAAGTGGCATAGACCTGAGTATAAATATGGGAATATCTATATTTTGACAAAACATTTAAGTATAAAATCCGGTGTTGTCCTGGATTTTTTACAATATAGTGATATAAATCTTTCTTATGACTACAATAATATTTCACAATACAACGGGATTATACACAACATTGTAGATATATCGTTCAATTCATACTATTTTAAATCCTCTCTCTCTAAATTGGATAATAATTATTCATTCGATTTCAATGGAGAGTATGTTTCCAATAGAGATAATTTCAATTATAAAATTAACTATGATGCATTTTGGGATACACTAAACAGGTTTGTGTCTCTTGGACTGATTGTAAATTTCCCTGAAATATATAACAACATACTATCAATTGGATTTTCGGTTTATCCATTTTCATCTCTAACACCTCATATTCAAGCATTACTTTCAATGAATTATAATGGATTCGGGTATGGAATAGGTTATAAAATGAGCAAAGATGTTACAACATCACATAGTTTATATAACACCTATCCATTTGCCTCTAATCTTCTGAGCTTTGTAACAGATTATAAAAATGATATATCCATTAATATATTCTATAATTTGAATAAATTAGAAATAGGAATGGATGGTAATTATTTTTATGCAGATTCACTTCTTACCGTTTATAATGATATTGTATATTCATCATATATTCTAACGAATGTTCATTATTCCAATTTAGGAATATATCTTAGTTATGCTGATAAGTCTTACAATGGTAAATTCAAATACACATTTAATAACGGCATATCAACACAATATAATTATTTGCCGGATCATTCCCTATTGAATGTATCTATGCTTAATACTATGGATATTCCATACGGATTGTTTCTAAATTTTGATTTATATCTTGGCTTTATAAACAAAGATATAAATAATAACCTCTACCCGAATTCATTCGATATAAATATATCTTTTGAAAAAACCATTAGAAATTTATATATAAAAATCTATCTTGATAATATTATAAACAGATCCATTCAATATACAGATATGATACCTGTTAAAGGAAGAAATTTGGGCTTGTTATTTACATTTAAAATATAGGAGGAGATATGAATTTACTTGCATTATTGCTAAAAAGCGGAATAGTAGGGTATATAATAATATTACTCTCCATAGTTGCTATTGCTATTATAATAGAGAGATTTCGATACTTCGGAAAATCCACTAAGATTGCCAATGAATTTATTAACCTTTATGAAAACTATATTGAAGAGGGAAATATTGAAGAGCTTGAATCGCTTTGCAAAAATTCCTTAGTAATACCGGAGGCAAGAATTGCAATTTATGGTATCAAAAACTCAAGTAACACAAAAGGGGTAATAAAGGAGATAATGACAACCACAGCTCATGATGAGATTAAGATGTTTGAAAAAGGGTTTGATTGGTTATCTACAATTGCATCAGTCGCTCCTTTATTAGGATTTCTCGGAACAGTAACAGGTATGATTCAGGCTTTTATGAAGATTCAGAGTCTTGGAGGAACCGTTAATGCTTCCGATTTGGCAGGTGGAATATGGGTAGCACTAATAACAACAGCTCTCGGACTTACGGTAGGAATTATTACTCTTTTCTTCTATAATGTACTTGTTGCAAAGCTTGAAAGAAAAATATCAAGTTTTAACCAAATTATATCTCTATTGCTTACATTTAAAGAAAGTAAAGAGGAATAACAATGGCTCTACAGTCAAGTTATAAAGCTAAACCATCTATCTCCCCCATCTCAATAGCTGATATTGTTCTATTGTTACTAATATTTTTCCTTCTCACATCGACCTATGTAGCTCAAACAGGTATAAAGGTCGGTCTCCCAAAATCATCTGCTCACCATGCTTTGAGTGAAAAGAATGTAATTATTACAGTCACTATAAACGGAGAGATATATATTAACGACCATCAGACATCATTGGATAATATTATTGAAGATTTAACCGAGGCTATCTCACAAACTACGGAAAAAGGGGTAATCATCAGAGCAGATCAAATTATGCAATTAGGGCGAATAGTGGAAATTATGGATTATGCAAGAAAGTCCGGTGCAGAAAAATTATTAATTGCCACAAAATTTATCCCTGAAGAGAAATAATGAAAAAAGCGATTTTAATATCCCTATTAATACATACTATAATTTTGCTATTATTGTGTAAGGTTAATATCAATAAGAATATTACTGTAAGAACAGAAACTTTCTTTGAAGTTAGTATGCTTACTTCCGAGGAGATAATGGGACCTGGAGAAGTATTACCTGACAATTATACTACAGAAAATATTGATCTCCCTATTATACACAGTGAAAATGAACTTATTCAGGAAGATGAAATGGAATCACCTGAAATTTTTGATGAAAAAAAGAATATAATTCCTCTTAATGTAATTGAAGCAAAGAAGGAAAAAATCATACTACCCGGTATAGGAAAAGAAATTTCGACTATTTCCAGAGCAGGAGCAGAAAAGAGGAATAGGATTTATGAACTTAGCGGTATTATAAATACTCGAAGGATAATTGTAAAATATATCCCAACTTACCCTAAAGGTTATCATATTAATACAGATGTAACTATAGAAATATCTGTAGATGAGAAAGGTTAAATTGTTATAACCAATATTCTAAAGAAAGGCGGGGTTCCTTTTGATGAGATTTCACTTGATGCTGCAAAAAGGTGGAAATTTGCACCTCTTATCGGTTCTGGCATTCAAAAAGGAAAATTGACATTTTTCTATAGGTTAGAATAGAGTGAAAAGGATTATTTTTCTTTTAATACTTTTACCCATTTTTTCCTATGGTATTAACCTGGACTATACTATTAGTCCTGACGGACGGAATATTTCCGGTGACAATCAAATGACATATACCGGAAACGAATTAAATAAACCACTTTTGTTAACCGCAACGGATTCTCTGGGAGACCCTATTGGAAATCTTCCGATTAAGTTCGTTTGTGTCTCGGGACCTGAAATAGTACAACTGAAAGATACCGTTTATACTACTGATAATTTCGGGAATGTTAAATTGAAATTGAAAATACCTAATTCTGAAGGCAGATACATTATATCTGCATTTACAAGATATAGAGGAAAATCATTCTCCATTTATTATACAATAAATGCAGTAAAAAGGGGCTGGTTGGTAATCCTTATAATTAAAATACTCGGGGGATTTGCTCTTTTCCTTTTCGGATTGAAATATAGTGCAAATGGATTAAAGCGATATGCAGGGGAACGCTTGAAACATTTCCTCTGGGAATATACATCCAGTCCCTGCAAAGCATATCTTTCAGGAATGGGATTAACTTTTCTACTTCAATCCAGTACTGCTCTTTCAGTAATGCTTGTAAGTCTCGCAAATGCTGGGCTTATTTCCTTCACTCAAAATATAGCAGTTCTTCTTGGTGCCTCCCTTGGAACTACACTAACTGTCCAAATTCTTGCTTTTAACATTTATGATTATGCTCTTCTTGTAGTACTCGGAGGATTTATGCTTATGAATCTTAAGGGAAAAATTCACTATATCGGAAGAGGAATTTTCGGTTTCGGAATTATATTCTTTGCAATAAGTATAATGTCAGGTGCAATTTTCCCTGTCAAGAATATGCCATGGTTTACCGGTATGTTTACCTCCCTGCAAAGTCATCTGTTTTTACTTTTTCTCATTAGTTTTGTTATTACAGCCCTTGTACATTCAAGTGCCCTCACTATTGGAATTTCAATATTGCTTGCAATCGAACAAGTTCTCCCTATAAATTCAGCTTTTATAATCGTTCTTGGAGCCAACCTTGGCACAAGCTCAACCGCTTTATTAGCAAGTATACCTGCTGATCCTGAATCTAAAAGAACAGCAATCTCTAATTTTATATTCAAATTAATAATGGTAATCGCTGCATACTTTGCACTCAATTTCCTTGCACAAATTGTTTTTAATACCTCTCATAACATAGCAAGACAAATTGCTAATTTCCACACGCTGATTAATCTTATAGCATCAGTCTTATTTCTTATTATTTCGAAACCTTTTGCCACATTTATAAAACTTATCGTAAAAGATAGCAATAAAAAACGTGAAATGACAACAAAGTACCTTGATAATTCAGTAATTGACACACCTGAAATAGCTATTGGACATGCCCAAAGAGAAGTGATCAGAACCGGAGACATCGTCGGTAAAATGTTACGGAAAACCAAAA
The DNA here is from genome assembly GCA_965372935.1 of uncultured bacterium. Classification (GTDB taxonomy): domain Bacteria; phylum Hydrothermota; class 32-111; order QNBC01; family QNBC01; genus JAGLYS01. Next base: position 4,963 of record CBDVEF010000035.1, read on the forward strand.
AGGTTATTGAAACATATGAAAATGGACTAAGGAAATGGATTATTAAAAAGGACGATATCGTTGATGACATTGTTGACAAAATAACAAAATATATTACAGAAATTACAAAGAATGAAATTTCTGATAAAATAAATAATAAAGGTATTTCATTACTCTATATTGTAGATGAATTTGAAAACGCAGGTGATGTAATAAGCAAAACCCTTATGGATCAAATGAATAAACTAATAAAGGGAAATTTATGTTTATCAAATGATGGAAAACAAGACTTAATGGAGTTCTATGATTTTATTCTTGAAACATATAGTATGGCAATGAATGCAATAATCACCTGGGATAAGAATTTAACCGATGAATTGATTAAAAGACGGGCATTGGGAGGGGAAAAACTCAACAACTATCATAGAAGGCATTTAGAAAGAATCAGTCTGGATATCAAGCAAACTATCGAAACTTCGGCAATACACCTTGATATGATATCTGCCATAGAAAGAATAAATTATCATTTTTCAAGAATAGGTTTGCACATAAGGGATACACTATGAAATATGGCATCATAGGGGCAGGAAATGTTGGGCTAACAATTGGATACTATTTATACAAGAATGATATATCGATTAAGATATTTACAAGAAATATAGAATCTAAAAAGAAATATTATTCCTCTATTCCCGAAAATATTTTTACCGAAGATTTTAATTTATTCATAGATTCATTGGATTATGTTTTTCTTGCAATTCCAGAATATTCAATTAATAGTATTGTCCGGAAGATAGTAGAAAGAAGGGGTATCCCAATCATATCGTTTTCAGGTTCGTATAAACCGAGAAGAAATAATATCTTTACGCTACATCCGGCAGCCTCCTTCCCCTGCCCCATTTTCGATATGAGTTTTATCAATAAAATTATATTTACATCGGAGCAAAGTGAAACAATAAAAGATATTGAAAAAGAGTTGCATATAAATGTAATTACTATTAGAAATAGAAATATTCTCTATCATACATCAGCAATGATTGCCAGCAATTTTATTACAATTCTCCTCTTCGCTGCCAATAATATTATGAAAAAATTTACAGTAAATGATGAAGATTCCAATATTATATTAAAATCACTATCTTCTACAAGCTTAGAGGCATATTTTGAATTTCATAAATTTAGCGGTCCTGTTGAAAGGGATGATCAGAATTTAATAAAACGACATTTTGAATCTCTTAAAGGATTAAATGAACTTAATATTTTCAAATCAATAATTGAATACAGTAAGATATTAAAAAATGAAAAAAAGTGAATTTTCATTCCATGTTTTTTCATACGGTTCCGGTGTTGCATTATCAAGAATACTCGGACTTATCAGAGAAATTATTTATGCTCAATTCTTTGGGGCAGGAATGCTTATGGATGTTTTCAGGGTTGCTTTCAACATACCTAACTTCCTCAGGGATCTTTTTTCGGAAGGTAGTCTTAGCGCCTCGTTTATACCGATATGTGCTGAAAAATATAATAGCGAAGGAAAAAGCAGTGCGGGTAAATTCACTGGATTGATATTAAATAATATATTTCTTGCAATAACTATTCTTACAGGTATATTGATATTAATAACACCCTTTCTTATACAAATATTCGTTCCGGGATTTCTTAAAAATCCCTATCAATATCATCTTGCAATTAGTACGATGAGAATGATATTTCCCTTCCTGATTTTCATTACTCTCTCTTCAATAATTATGGGATTCTTAAATATTAACAAAAAATTTATCATTACCAGTATTTCCCCTGCCATCTGGAATTTGGCAATCATATTATCTGTAATTATTTTAGTCCCTATCTTCAAAAGGCATTCATTTGCAATTATTTATTCAGGGGCAATAGGAGTTGTAGTAGGTGGTATATTTCAATTTATTTTTCAACTTCCAATTGCATTTAAAGAAAAATTTAGATTTTCAAGGTTTGTAAACTTTTCAGATCCAGATTTTATCAGGATGTTAAAGCTCTGGATTCCTATGGTAATCGGAACTGCATCTTACGGAATTATGTTCCTTGTAAATAATTTCATAGCATCTTTTTTAAAAGAGGGAAGTATATCATGTCTCTCTTATGGTTTTCGATTAATGCAATTACCTCTCGGTATATTCGGGGTTTCTGTATTTGCTGTTTCACTACCAAGGGCTTCCCTTGAAAATGCCAAGAAGGATAATGTTAAGATTAGAAAAACAATGATCAAATCATTTCATATGTTATCCCTTCTACTCTTGCCATCTGCAGTATTCTTGATAGTTAATAGCTATGATATTGTAAAATTAATATATGAACATGGAGCTTTTTCAAGATCTTCCACTATTCTTACAGCCCAGATTCTACAGCTGTATGCAATTGGTCTTTTCACTATGGGGGCAGGAAAGGTTATATCCGGTATATATTACTCTTTTAAAGAATCAAGACTCCCAATGATTGCAAGTATAATCACTGTAATTTTCAACATACTTGTAGCTGTATCCCTGTTAAAATTTCTACAGGTGCGTTCCCTTGCTATTGCAGTTAGTTTAGGTTCATTGTTAAATTTCACCATACTTACTGCTGTTTTTTCAAAATATTTTTTTCATTTTCCATATAAGGAATTTTTCACTAATGGATTATCACCGTTATTATCATCACTGCTTACAGGTTGTTTATTTCTTCTTTTTAAGCGAAATATTATTCTTTTTTCGCAAAATATGAAGATACTTGAAATATTAGGAGTTTTTACGGATATGCTTGCATTTACAATTATTTACTTGCTTTTTATATCTATTTTTGATAAAAATATTAGGCAGAAATTTAAAGGTAGGTTATATGGAAAAAGACATTAAAAGATATATTGAAGCTATTTTGTTTGCTTCCGATTCCCCTGTTTCTATGAATACTCTCAAACGAGTACTCGGGATTGACTCGGTTGTTTCGATTAGAGATGGTATAAAAGAGTTAAATGAAGAGTATTTTGATCACTCTTTTGGGATTAGAAAGATAGCAAAAGGCTATAGAATATATACTAATCCGGAATATGCCGAAACTATAAAATCATTAAAAAGGGACAGGGAATTACCAAATCTTTCGATTTCCTCCCTTGAAACAGTCGCTATCATTGCTTATAAACAACCGATAACAAAGAATGAAATTGAAAATATTAGAGGGGTTTCAAGTGATGGGGTTATGAAAACACTCTTAAATAGAGATCTGATTAAAGCCCTCGGGAAATCCGATTTGCCTGGTAAACCAATGTTATATGGGACGACAAATCAATTTTTAGAATATTTTGGCTTTAAAGATTTAGACGATGTTAAAATAATTGCAAAGGAGATCTGGGATGAATTCGATAGAGAGCCCCCAAAGATATTTAATCAAGACTCATATAATAACGAAGAATGATTTAATAGATGACATTATAGAACATTATATACTCCCCTATGCTGATAATGATGATATTGTAATATTCAGCGAAAGCATTATTGCAATATTACAGGGAAGAGCTATTCCGGAAGATGAAATAAAAATTGGTTTATTAGCAAAATTCTTATGGAAAAGAGTACGAAAGGTTTCGTATGGAATCGGCCTTAGGAGTCCTGCAACTATGCAATGTGCTATTAACGAAACAGGCAGTTTTAGAATATTTATTGCATCAGTTATCGGAGGGATTACAAGATTCTTTGGAAGGAAAGGAGATTTTTATAGAATAGCGGGTAAAGATGCAGCTATGATAGATGCCGCCCACACATCTCCTGTCCCACCTTTTGATAAATATGTAATTATGGGACCAAAATATCCACAGAAAATTGCCAATGATTTAAAGGATAAGTATGAATTTCAGTTTGCAATTATGGATATAAATGATATTGGAGGTTCCTGGGCTGTAGGTTACTCGGAAGGAATTAATAAATTATGGATTGAAGATTTTATGAAAGATAATCCTATGGGACAAGATGATGAATTAACACCTATATGTATTATTAAGGCAGGTAAATATGGAAAAGATGAGATTAAACAGATACCTTAGTTTATGTGGTATTGCATCCAGAAGAAAAGCTGATGATATTATTAAATCGGGAGTAATCAAGGTAAATAATGTTTTGATTACGAAACCCGGTCTTAAAATTGAATTAGGTAAAGATATTGTCAAATATAAAAATAAAATATTAAGAACAAAAAATTATGAATATATTATTTTAAATAAACCTCGTGGTTATGTATGTTCAAAAAAAAATGAATCATTGCGAGGGAGTATATATGATCTATTGCCAATTAAACTAAAACATTTGAATTATGTTGGAAGATTGGATATAAATACCGAGGGTTTACTTATATTTACAAATGATGGAGACCTTATTGAGAAACTGACTCATCCCAAATATGGCATTACAAGAGTTTATGCAATGCTTTTAAAATATGATTTGTCAAATAATAATATTCTTAAATTCAAGCATGGAATCAGATATGAAAATGAATTCTACAAATTCACTGATATATTCAAATTAAAGGAAACAAAAGCTGGTCCCTATTATATTTTAAAATTGAAAGAGGGAAAAAACAGAGAGATAAGAAATTCTGTAAATCTCTTCAATAATAAAATATTCTGGCTTAAAAGAATCGAGTTTGGTCCGATTAAAATCGGTGAACTGAAACTTGGGAAATACAGACCCCTTACAAACTTGGAACTTAGTGCATTAAATAAACTTCTATAATAATCTCTTTAAGTTAAATAAAT